>POCB01000168.1 GCA_002899805.1 Fervidicoccus sp. | reverse complement strand
GGCGGTTCTTCTCAGGGAGATATATCCGAGCTTCGATCTCCCGATAGGAGTGTGGTTCGTGAGAGAGATGGTTAGGTCAATGTTCAGAGAGGGTGCGAAGTTCAAGGTCTCGAAAATCGGAGAAGTTCTGGAAGTTCTGGACAGGGAGACTGAGCTCGGAGGAAAGGTCTGGTTCTCCAGATCGAGGTTGCTGAAGGAGGTATATAGGAGGAGAAAGATTGATGAATTCTTCGAGAGGGGGATATAGCTGAAGTGCTCATCTGAGATCTACGAAGTAATCGCTAAGGCCGCGCTATCAAGGAGCGGGCTTCCAGATCTGGATTACGCGCTCAATCCCTATATGGGATGCTACCACAGGTGCATATACTGCTATGCTAGGCTCTACACGAGAGATAGGAGGGCAGCGGAGAGATGGGGGGAAGTTGTCCTGGTCAAGAGGAATTTGATACAACTGCTAGAGATGGAGGTTTCGAGGACGAGGAAAGGAGTAGTGGGAATAGGTACTATAACAGATGCCTATCAGCCAGCTGAAGCAACATACAGGCTCACGAGGAAGTCTCTACAGATTCTGCTCCCAAAAGGATTCAGAGTAAGCATACAGACAAAGAATCCTCTCGTCCTGAGAGATCTGGACATCCTCTCGTCATTTAAGGGAAGCGTAGATGTTGGATTCACCATAACTACGATCAATGGGAAGATTTCATCGTTCATCGAACCATGCGCACCCCACCCTTCTTCAAGGGCCGAGGCTCTGAGAGAGGTGAGCGATGCTGGAGTGAAGACTTGGATATTCTATGGTCCAATGATACCTGGAATCAACGATAGATCGGAAGATGTGGAAGATTTGCTGAAGCTTGCCGCTGAGACCGGATCTGTTCTCTACTTCGATCCGCTCCACGTCAAGCCCTTCATGCTCTCATCAGATCACCCGCTTCACGATGTTGCCTACAGTGGAAGAATCTCCTCCCAGCTCTCGGGAACGATTCGTTACTTGAAGAGAAGATGCGAGGAAGAGGGAATAGAATGCAGAGGAGGATTCGAAGTCACCTGAAAGGTAGAGTTTTTAAGCCAATTTTTCTATGCTAATTGAAGGTGAGGAGTCTCGTCATTAGTACTGTTCTTCATCGCATCGGTCTCTGCTGCTCTTTCCCTCATAGCTCTTGGCATCAACGTCTCTGCGGCTATGGGAATAGGTCTTCTCATATTCTCCATTCCTTCTCTTGGATATAGGTTCATCGATGTTCTTGTGGGTTCTTTCAACCGGGAGATGTTGAACACGATAACTTCTCTTTTCCTCTCCATGATGCTCGCCTACCTATATAGGGGGACGGACGCTTCGAAGAAAATGGTAGCTTCGATGGAGTCTTTAGGAAGGAGGTTCGCTTCTGCTTCTATCCCAGCCGTAATAGGGCTGCTTCCGATGCCTGCGGGGGCCTACATTTCCGCGGGGCTCGTTGATCCCGTCTATGAGGATTTGGGGATCAACAAAGAACAGAGGACATTCATAAATTATTGGTTCAGACACATATGGTCTCCAATTTGGCCGCTCTATCAAAGCATAATACTGGCATCTGCTCTCCTTGGACTCAGCTTCACTTCTATTGTCTCGAGGACATGGCCGATATCGCTTTCCTCTGTGATTGCTGGAACCATCTTGGCGTTTAAGATCCTCCCAAAATCTGAGAAGAATGAGAGGAGGAGTGCTTCGGGTTTGGTTCACCTCTGGCCTTTTGCCCTTATAGCTCTCCTCTCTATAGCTTTCAGTATTCCGCTTCCGATAACGCTCATAGCCGCTATAGCTTTATTCTCCATTATATATAGGGTGAGTTTTTCAGACATCGAGAAGGCTTTAAGATATTCGCTAGACCTAACCCTCATCTCTCTCATGATGATATCCTTCATCTATGGGAATGCGATAGATGCTTCAGGTCTTCCTTCCTCCCTAACAAATGTCCTCTCCCGATTCTCCTTACTCGTAGTATTTCTCCTTCCGTTCTTGATGGTTTTCTCAACGGGATTCGAATTCACCTTCGTTGCTCTTGCCTTCCCCGCAATAGAGCCTTTGCTTGGGGGAAGGGGACTCTCAATCGCATTTTTGGGAGGATATTTGGGATCTATGCTTTCGCCCTCACATGCTTGTTTGATAATGTCTGCGAAGTTCTATAGGTCATCTCTAGGGAAAAGTTATAGATATATAATCAAGGCAGTTGCCATAACAGCAGCACTGGCATTTACCATGATAGCCTTGATCTGACTCCCTCCCTACGAATGGGTTTCTAGCGTCAAAAGATGCTTTTTGGTTTTTAAAAAAATTATGGTGTTCTCGAGATCAGAGGGGTCAAGGGATGTTCTCTGACCAACGGAGCGAGAAGCATCTGTGGAATTGGTGGAGGATAGCGGAACCCTATTGCCTTCATCCTCTTGATTGCATTCTCGAGCTCTTCCGGCTTCATTCCGATCCAGAGCTCATCGTCCTGAGCCTCTGCTATAGCTCTAGCACCTCCGCATGGTATTGTGAGCCAGGGACTTTTGCCCTCCTTGACCGTAGCGACTATTTCACAGGCTGCATGGCCGTTGAAGTCTGAAGATGGTTTCTTCCCAACCGAATCGAAATAGCTCACCAATAGCAAGTAAGCTTGGGATGAGTTAACTACAAGTATCACTCCATCTGGATCTGTTCCGATTATCGAGAAGCTCTTCAATGGGGCAAAAACGGCTGACTTGAACTTTCCCATTGGGAGGGCTCTGACTCCGGCTACTAATTTCTCAAAAAGCTCCTTCGAATAGGCCCATCCTTCTATCCATCTCTGCATCAGATCTTCAGGAGGTGCTCTGAAGCCAAGTATATAGCTTCCAACTACACAGCTGTCGACATTATCTCCATCTACTCCAACAGTTCGACCATATATGGAGGCTAGCTTGATAACCTGACAGAGGGCGAGTTTTTCCCTCGCATAAGGTACCTTGGCCCTATCCTCGTAGAGCTTGAAGCCTACCGGATCCCCCTTGGGCCTCAATAGCTCAACTGTGTCCGAATGAAGTTGTTTATAGTCCATTTGACGACCCTCCTTTGCACAATCGCTAGAAAAGGAGATAAATTTTTCTATTTTTCATTCTATTTATGATAATTTCATTATTTTTTAAATAAATTCATCTCAACTATTCTTGTAAAAATACCCGTACTAACAGGCGGAGATCCCCAGCGATAAATTACCCCCCCCCCCCCCCTCTCACATAAGGGGAATTCCGTCCCCTTAAACCCTGATAGGTTAAAGAATTGAGAATTTGAACCAAAAAAATGGATTTTATAAAAAAATGTTAGACTGGCATGTTGGAGTGCTTCTTCGGTGGAACTCTTACTCTGACTTCCCTCTTCGTCGAGAGAACTTCTAGGGCTCTATAAAGTTTGCTCCTGGTCTCGCTTGGAAGCACTACATCGTCTATGTAACCTCTAGCAGCAGCCATGTACGGAGTAGCGAGCTTCTCCTTGTACTCCTGGGTTATCTTCTCAACATACTTCTTCCTTTCCTCTGGATCGGCTATTGCAGCTATCTCTTTCCTGTACAGGATCTCGACTGCCCCCGAGGGCCCCATAACGGCGATCTCTGCCGTAGGCCACGCTACAACGTAATCCGCACCTAGGTGCCTGCTGCTCATCGCTATATAAGCTCCTCCATATGCCTTCCTCATTATCACGGTCAGTTTCGGAACCGTTGCTTCACTGTAGGCAAAAAGTATCTTTGCCCCATGTCTAATTATCCCGCCGTGCTCCTGTGTGGTTCCAGGCATGAAGCCGGGAACATCAACGAATGTGATTATCGGAATGTTGAATGAATCTAGGAATCTCACAAACCTCGCTATCTTGTCACTTGAATCGATATCGAGAGATCCTGCCATGTAGTTGGGCTGATTGGCAACAATCCCAACGGCCCTTCCCCCGAGCCTCGCGAACCCTATGACAGCGCTCTGTGCCCAGTGCGGGAATATTTCGAAGAAGCTTCCCTTGTCTACTACCCTCTCTATAACTTCCTTCACATCATATGGCTTGTCGGGATCGTCTGGTAACAAGGAATCAAGCTCAGGATCTGCTCTGTCGATGGGATCGTCTGTTTTCATGAATGGTGGCTCCTCGGTATTATTGCTTGGTATATAGCTCAACAGCTTCTTTATGAGATCTAGAGTGTCTCTGTCATCCTTCCCAACTAGGCTTGCAATGCCGCTCTTGGTCGCATGAACTTCTGCTCCGCCGAGCGTTTGCTCATCAACTTCTTCACCTAGAGCTGCTTTGACGACTCTCGGCCCCGTTATGAACATATAGCTAGTTTTCTGGGTCATCACTATGAAGTCCATTAAAGCTGGGCTGTAAACTGCTCCTCCAGCAGTAGGACCCATTATAGCGGCAATCTGTGGTATAACCCCGCTTGACATGACGTTCATGTAGAATATATCTCCATAGCCTTTGAGGCTGTCCACTCCCTCCTGAATCCTCGCTCCACCGCTATCGTTCAAAAATATCATTGGTGCGCCTACGCTCAAGGCTGTCTTCATCGTCTTCACTATCTTCTCCGCTTGCTTCTCTCCAAGACTTCCTCCCATGAATGTGAAGTCCTGCGCTGCTATGAATACAGGTCTTCCTCCTATTCTCCCGAATCCAGTGACGACTCCATCTCCGAGACCATATTTCTTCTCCATCCCGAATCCAGTGGCTCTGTGAGTAACGAACATATCTATTTCCGTAAAGCTACCTGGATCGAGGAGATACTCTATCCTCTCTCTCGCCGTCATCTTGCCTTCTTTGTGCTGCTTATCGATCGCTTCCTTTCCTCCTCCAAGCAATGCCTCCTCTCTCTTTGAAGTTAAGATTTTGTACAGTTCTTCCTTACCCATACATATGACACCTTTTTTAAATTTTTATCAGTAAAAAAGACTAAAATAATTTCTCTTTATAGATTGCCATAAAAAATCACATCAGTGCTGAAAGATAAAGTGCTGCGACAATGGCAGTGGTTATAACCCCTGCTACGTTCGGTCCCATCAGCTCCATTATCATATAGTTGTTGGGATTCAGCTTGAATGCCAGCTTCTGCGCAAGCTTCGCAGTAGTTGGAACACAAGATACTCCAGCAACTCCGAGCAGTGGATTCAGCTTCCCTCTGCTGAGGTAGCTCAATATTATGCCTCCTATCATTCCCCCTAGGCTCGAGAGAAACAATGCTGTTATTCCAAGCAATAGTATCTTACCGACAACGGGATCCATAACAACATCTGCAGTGGTCGAGACTCCCAGAACTAAAGCGAGGAAGAATGTGGAGACGCTCAGTATGACCTCATCGAGCAGTTTGACATACCTCTCGTTTCCAACTTCCCTTATCAGAACTCCTATGAAGAATGAAAGGAGCAATGGAGAAGCTGAGGGGAATATGGCGCTCAGAAGAACTGGCACAATTATTGCAAATGCTATCTTTTCCGCCCTTCCAACCTCGACGCTTGAGGGGGGCATTATCTTCGATGCCATAGATTTAGGTATCACAACCTCAGCTAGCCTCTCATGATATAGATAAAGCAAGCTGAGATATAGGTATCCAACCACCGTTATCGGTATGAAGAGCTCAGGAGCCAGAACTATCGAAGAGAACAGGACTATTGGTCCGTCTGCTCCTCCTATCAGAGCAACAGAAGCTGCCTGTTTGGTCGTGAGTCCCAGATATGTACCGATGGGAAAAGTGAACACGGTGCCGAGCTCAGCAAAGGCTGCCAATATCATGCTGACATATGGTCTGGCAAGCAGGAACGATATGTCCGTCAGTACCCCTATTCCCATGAAGACGAGAGCTGCAATTAGACCAGTCATGAATGTGAAATTGTAGATCGGCTGAAGCCAGAAGTACGATATCCAGTCGTAGCTGGTTAGGTTCCATGCTACATGTGGATTTACCAAGACGACTCCGTTTATCTTCATAGCTAGGTAGGCAGCATTGGCTGAAGCCACTCCTAACCCGAAGGGTATCATGATGAGAGGTTCGAGGATCTCCTTTATTCCACCATATATTACTAGAATCCCACCAGCTATTAGAAATAGCCTCATGAGAAGCTCTCCGGTTGGAAGAGATAGTAATGGGATCGCCTGAGAGAAATCTATTGCTACCATCATTTCTTCCCCCTATTCATCACTCTCTTTAAGAATATCCTCAGGGTGTCGATTATGAATGCTATAGTTATCGATATTACGAAGAGAGCGACATATATGAGAGCTGCTACTAACCAGAGGTTCATGGCACATTCCCTTTCTACTCAACTAAAATCAATGGGGCATCCTTCTGGACGAACTGCCCCGGCTTCACATATACTGCTTTGACGGTTCCAGACCTATTTGTCCTTATCTCTATATCCATCTTCATCGATTCCACAACTACGACAGCCTGACCTGCCTGAACTTGCTGCCCTTCTGCGACTTTTATTTCCTTAACCTTTCCTGGCACCTTGCTGGTCACAACGCCAGGTCCAGCTGGAGAAGGTTGCGTAACAACGGCTGGCTGGACTGGTGCTGGAGCTACCTGGACTGGCTTCTGACTCGCTTCTATTTGAGGCTCCATCTTCGGGGCTACTTGGGCTGCTTCGGCTCTCTTAGTAGCAATTGCTTCCTCGAGGCTCACACTCAATTTTATTCCTTCAACATCGACCTCTACGGTGTTTCCCCTTTCTCCGAGAATCCTTACTGTATATTCTTTTCCATCAACCTTTACTTTATACTCACTCATCAAACCACACCTCGGATTTCAGATTTTTCCTTTTTCCCTAAAATAGGGGTCTTCCCTAAAATAGGGATTCATCCTCTCGCTGAGGATCCATGCGTTTTGTTTAGAAATGGTCTGGGCGCTCTCTGTTCTCACAATCTGAGGAGGGGCGGGCCTTTTTCCTTTAAGAAATGAATGCACAGCTGCGACTGCTACCGCTATGACTTGCGGTGATATTGGAGAGATTTGCTGCTCTGGGACGGCTACAGCTTGTACTGCTGGGGGCTGTGGAGCCTGTGTTTGAGGAACGGTCTGTACTTCAGTTTTCCTGCAAGGAGGGCAGGCAATTCTCACCACGACAAAAAGCAGTCCAATTATCAGGAATATTATGATGTAGCTGATTAAATTAGATGTAGAGGGGACTGTATCGACTGCGCTGAGGCTCAATACTGTAGGATAGAAATTCAACATATAGCCCACCTTTTAATTACCAATTATTATTTGATAACAATCCGAGGAGATTATATAGATTATTGTTTTGTTTTTTGCCAAAAGTAGTTTCAAAAATTCACTCTTCAGCTGTAGGCGGCATGAGGAGGAGCTCGGTCCTGAAGACCTTGAATGCGACGGCATAGAGAAGGGTTGTCTCGCCGATCAGGAGGAAGAAGTGGAAGAGCAGCGATGTCAATGAGCCCTGGACATAGCTCAGTAGTACAAGAACGCTGTTCATGTAAGGGATAAGCAGGAGGGGGTAGTAGGCATAGGCAGGGAGTCTGCTCACATCGGTGAGGAGTGCGAGGAAAAATATTATCATCGCTAGTCCAGTTATAGTAGCAGCAGTTGCGTTGGCTCCTCTGGAGCTTTTCGCGCTTATTATGAGGGGGGAGACTAGGGCACACGTTGCAAAAGCTGTGGCAGCAACATCTATGCTATGAACGGCGACTATTCCAAAGTTGAGGAGGAAGCCTCCACCGCCATATACTGCATTAATTAGGTAGAAATAGACAATGACTCCAATCACATCAGCTATGCCGGCTATCATCCCTACGATGCTGCTTGCCAATATCTTCCCTCCGAGGAGCGATTTCCTGCTTATTGGAAGGGAAAGCAGAGATTCTATGGTTTTTCTCTCCTTCTCTCCCATTATACTGTCTACCATATAGCTCACTGCTGGAGTAGTTACGAAGAAGAGAGCAAAGGCCAACATCCTCGCAGTATAGCTGATCTCCTCCTCATTCGGAGGGGCTGGAGCTCCCCCCGAAACATAAGAGCTCTCCATGATTCTAACTGGCTGAAGAAGATCTGAAGGTGAGGCGGTGACATTCGCATATTTGAGGAGAACCTCGATCCTCTGCTGTGAAAAGGATGAAGACAGATAGTTAACTGCTGAATAAAAGATCGATTCTGCTGTGCCAGCTCTG
>POCB01000143.1 GCA_002899805.1 Fervidicoccus sp. | reverse complement strand
GAATCAGCATAAACATTATTACGTCTCACGGCTAGCGAGCATATATATTATCATGTAGTAAGATTATAATGGGGATAAATCTCGGTGCCCGAGACCAATAAAAAGAGCATTCTCCCCGAGGATAAGCCTAGGGAATACAGAATCGGTAGAGAACGATTCGAGAAGAAGACAATTAGCTGGAGCGATGTGAGAGACGCATTTGTCCAGAGAACATTATTGACTTACCTGAGGCGGTGGGTCGATGGCATAGGACACTACGCAGATTTCGTGGTTAGGAAGCTCCAGCTGAACGGGATCTACTGCGAATACACGTTTAACAATACCCCGTCCCCCGATGGATTCAACATATATATATCGATCCGAATAAAGGAGCTTGATGCTGAGAGAGTCGCTAACAGATTCACCGCCATTAGAAGGGTAGTCGAGAAAGCACGTGAATTCAGAGAAATAAAAGTGCCTGTGGAAAATGATATAAGTGAGGAGGATATTGAGGTGGAGATGATTGAGCGAGGAGCTGAGAATAATTATCCCGAGAGCACTTAGGCACAAGCTGGAGAAGAAGGCTAAGGAAATGAATGTAACCCTCCAAGACCTAATAGTCCTAGCTTTATCAAAGATACTTGAGGAGGAGGAGAAGAAGTGAGTGCGATCCTTACCTGGCTAAATAAGTTGCTCGGTGGATGCGGGGTCGAGTCAGAGAAACAAGAGGCTTACTCAATTATTCACTCAATATCCGAGGCTTACAGCTCAGGATCCCTCACAGAGGAGGAGATGCGTGGATTACTAAATGATGTCTGCGAGGGACTGGTGTCTCTAGCGTCTAGATGCAATAGATCCTTGACACAAGAGAGATGCATAGGGGATCTAGTGGATCTAATTAAGAAAGAGATCTCGTTCTCGTCCCTAAGAGAGAAAGTGATGAAGCGACTCAGAACAAGAACCACAGAAACCACTCGAGGAACAGCATCAATCCTCTAAAAATATCATATTATAATAATTATTTTTTTACACATAGATTACACATTTTTACACATATTTATTAGTCTCCTTACACACATATATGCTAGGGGGAGATATGGGATCGAAATACAAGACCATTAGGATCAGAGAAGACCTATACGAACTTATAAGAAAGTATAAAGAGAAGACAGGTGCATCAATATCCCAGGTAGTCGCTAAGGCACTGGCGTTCATGGATCTTCAAGAGAGGAAGCCCAGGGTCAAGGAGGATCTACCGCTAGCGGACAAGTATTCCTGGTATATAGCTAAGGTTTTAATGAGTGCGGGAGCTTTCAAAGAGGATCCTAACGAAACCAACTACAGATACCTAATAGATAACTTAGATGCATTAGAGGAGCGATTAGGTATCGAGACGGGGTTCGCTAAGGAAGTAGTTAATCGATTAGCTGGGAAAAAGAAGGAGCATTGGACAGTAGACGACAAAATCGAGTTCAACTCAGCAATGAAGAGCCTAGTCCTGCAGATGCTGTGGAGACTAGAGGAGGATGTTGAGAAAAGCAGGAGGCAGGTGACACAGCAGTGAGCTGTGGCAAACTAGTTAGATTAGTTGGGGGATACTACTACAGGGTTAGGAGAAGCAGGTTTCCGCACGAATGTTTCTACTGCCGAGGCGTTATACCCGCTAAAAGTTACTATGTTGAGGAGGAGATCTACATGGTGGAGCGAAGGATCTACCACATAGAGTGCTTCAAGAAACTCATGGGGCACAGAATAAGAGTGGTTTACTCGGGAGGCGAGCCCCTGCTATGCTTAGACTAGCCATAGCCTTGGCAGTGGTGGTGATCATCGACTACGCAACTACTTTAGCAGGGGTAGTCTACGGATCCTTCAGTGAATACAGTGTTCTCCCGAGAACATTTATTGAGAAAGGGATCTTCCACATATACCCATTAATCGAGTTCAGTATTCTGCTCACAATAATGATTCTTCTAAGAGTTCTTCAGAGGATCCTGGGGAGAAACCTTGGGCTCGAGCTAAGCATAATCATCATTGGGGTCGCAGTAGACATAAACAATATAGTGAACCTACTAAGCAGGTAAAAGAAAAAAAGAGTTTTTTTATAGGGGATATGAAAAAAAGAGATTATTTAGATGACACAATCAGTTTCTTCGGGATCGTGGCTATGATGTATAGACTTACTCCTCCCCAGCAACCGCCCCAGTCATCGATCTCTACCTTCACTGAGTGCTGATCCTCGGCTAGGATCTCTACACACATTGATCCACCGCAATCAGCTTGATTCCCCCAATGCAGACAGCTCCTCTTCTTGGTCTCTAAAGCATGCTTTATTAACTCAACCACGTCTCCACGGATCTCCTCGATCCTGTTTATGAAGCATATCGGTGGCGATGTGTGGGTGTATGGACAGTATTCTAGGCTCATACGTGTTCACCGTAGCAAACCCTACTCCTCGTCCCCGAGCGTATCCGTCGCCTCTGTATTTACCACGCATATGCTCCCCGAAATCTTCACAAGCCTCGCCTCAGCAAATACATGGTCAAAGTCTGCGTCATCACCTGACTCGTAGTCGTATAACTCATCGTCTAGCCACAATGCTCTGCATGTGAATGCCTTGGCACTGGCACCTATGGCTAGAATGAACTGCTTATTCTCTTTGTCATTGAATATCTCGATCATCATGTTGATCACTCCATGTCATTGGTGTAGATCACGCATTTACCGTTTACATATCTCCCTATCTCCTCGCAGACTGTTCTCAGCCAGGTGAGTGCGTAGACTGGTGATATCTGCAGATACTTCGCTAACTCACTGTAGTGCACAGCCACCACATCTTTCTTCTCCTCCTCAAGCTTCTTCCTAGCAATCTTCTTCAAAGCTTCTTTCACATCTTCAGGCTTCACCATTTTATCACCAATTAATTAATAAAAGTTAGAGAGTTAATAAGTATAAATCACAGAACTGATGTAAAAAAATGATTCATTAAAAAAAGATTGATTGCTGAATCACGGATCTTTTTAATATGAATCTGTGATTCACTCTTTTTTTATTTAATACTTTTTCTGTAAAAATTTTAGTTACTAAAAACTGGGGTCTTACACTCTTATTTACTTACTTATTTTAGTAAGTGGTGAATGGGGCCCCTATAAGGGTCTGGGCGTTTACTTTTACTGATTGCTGATAGAAAAAAAGTAAGTTAGAGTGTAAGACCCCAATTTTGTGACTGACCCCTCCCCCCAGAAAAAGTAAATAAAGAAAAATTAGAGAGAGAAAAAAAGTTAGTCGCTTAACCCCATGAACCACATAGATTTATAGCGGGTCTCATTACCCGAGTGCCTCACACACATCTATTGGGTCTCGAGGCATAGATGATTCGTGTTGTTACTTCGGGTCTCAACCGGCACCCGCCTCACACCTTGTCACGGGGACTCGTTTAAGTCTTGGCTCGCAAGATCTTCATGGGTCACACCACCACGACGAGACACATATTCGCTACGGGTCTGCTATAGAATTTGGCTCACATATAAGCAATGGCGCCCGCAGTATATATGGCTCACAGATCTAGGTTGGGTCGCATTTTTGATTTGGCTCGCACCCGCATTTTTATGATGGGTCTCACTAATAAACCGACTCGCACCCGCAAAGGTTCTATGGGTCTCAGTAAATTTTTTGCTCGCAGAACCTTAATAGGTCTCATTCGCACATTGGCTCGCATAATTTTAATGGATCCCGTAACGGCGGTGGCTCGCATATAGGTAACGGATCTCATAACGGCGATGACTCTCACATTTACTTTGGGTCTCGGATGTATTTCGGATCGCAGACAGGCAATGGAGCTCATCTAATATTCGCCTCGCAATATTTTGTTGGGTCGCAAACGGGGAGTGGCTCACATATTCGTCACGGGTCTCAACAGCAAAATGGCTCATAAAAAAGATGCGGATCTCACTGCATCCATGACTCACAGATATTATATGGGTCTCAATGGGTAAACGGCTCATATATTTACTACGGGTCTCGATGGCGAGCAGATTCGCACCCCACCCGTGGGGCATATATGATTCGTGGCTCGCAAAATATTAATGGATCACAATTGGTAAATGGCTCACAAATATTATATGGGGCACAACGGGTAAACGGCTCATACACCAAAAATGGATCCCAATTTTGAATTGATTCGCAAATTTTTAATGGATCCCGTATCAGCCAAGGCTCGCATATTAAGTAGGGTTCTCCCAGGATATTCGGCTCGAAGCGTGGCTGGTTCATATGCACTTTATGGGTCACGTATAGATGCTGACTCCAGATACATGCTCGGTTCAGAAAAAATAAATTGTTTAAGTGGTTTGCTTGGCTCAAGGAATTCACTTCTTTCTACTGCTCCACCACTGATCAATTGTCTTAACAAGATCAATATACTTGTTCCTAGCCCAGTCCTCCTTTATCAAGGCGTATTTGTCGAAGAACTCGATCTTCTCACTCAGAGAGCCCTCATCAATCAATGGCGGAATATACTTCTCTCTATTCAGCATCAGTGGATAAGGTATTCGCCTGGGCAGACCCAGGAGAGCCCTAGAAACCTCGTAGTAGTGCGATAAGAACAATTTCACCGTCACCCTCCTGGCGTGATTGATGTGATGAGCCATCGTCCAGTCGGGGTGTTTCTCTTTTGACTCTTGTAGGAATAACTCGTATATGAATCTGTAGGATCTGCCCTGCATCCTGATGCCCTCCCCAAGTCTCCACATCATTACCCTAGCGAATGGATTAAAATCAGTCTTCTGCCCAGCAATCCTCCTAGGAGCTTTTCCGTTTACTACGTGAAGTCCGCAATATTTCCACATCCCGCTTACTTTGTCGAATTTGGCGGGGTCTAGGAACGTTATTAGGAAGGCTGCCATGACCTCGCCTACGCCACGTATCTTTGATAGATACTCTTTGTATAGGATCTGGTCTTTCACGAATGATGCTAGTCTCTTCTTAATCTCTTTCTCCTTCTCCTCCACTGCCTCGAGTGTCTCTGATATTATCTTAGGCGACTCAATTGTCACTATCTTAGCCTGTGCCCCGCAGATGGGGCATATAACTGTTTCGGGCGGGTTAGTCAAATACTCTTTCTTTAGTGGGACAAGGTGGTTATTTCTGCACAGTGTGTATTTAGTAACTTTTGTTCTGAGCTCGAGTCTTAGGCGTATGTCTTGTAAGTCGTATAGTGTCTTAAGTATTCTCTTTATAACGGTTCTCTCGACACTTTCTGCATCGTGTATCTCTTTCACGTTTTTTCTCCCGTCCATTTTCCCACCAAATATATATAGTGTTAGGAGGCTTATAAATTTTTATGAAGTGAATCGCTCGATGAAAAAAGCTTATATACCTGATTCACCATCAGTATATATTGAGGGTGTGAAAAAATGAGTGTGGAGGGGAAAACAAAAAGAAAGCTTGATAAATACATAGACGCTATCAAAGAGATAATCAAGGAGAAGATGAAGCCTGGGGATAGATTAGTTGATGTAAGCTATGTTGAGTTGATGATTAGGCTCGATGTTGGTCACAGCACTGCTCTGGCGAGTCTAAAGGCTATATGTATGATGCTTGGAGAAAAATATGATCGTGGGACATGTTTCTTTGATGTGTCAAAGATCCTAGGGGAAGAGCATAGGTAGTGGATTAGCCGTGATCCTCTCTCTAAACAATTTCTTTTTTTATCTATCTTATCTGTAGGAGGGATCTACTCTATGCCTCGGGGCAGGTGGCGGACTATATCCATTCGTGAGGATCTGTTTAATAAGTTATCTGAGGTGGCTTATAGAGAGAATAAGTCTATTAGTGATGTTCTTGAGGAGCTCCTCGACTCAGAAGCTTCTAGACCTGTTCACTGCTTAGAGGGGTTTAGGTGCGTCGGTAAGAGAGTGGGGTCAATGGTTATTGTCAACTGCGTTAATGAGGCTGGTGGTGTGAGGCAAGCCGTTATTCCTCTGAAGGCTATTGAGAAATTTGTTGAGAGACTCGGTGAAGCAATAATAATAGAGTAAAGGAGTAGGAAAAAAAGATTTATTGTTTAAATAATTTCTCTATTTTTTCTCTACTCCTGCTCGAATAAGTCCTGCACTTCGTCTAGGATCTCTCTCGCTAGCTCATCTCTCTCTGTGAGTCGATGCACCGCCACTGCTTTAAGGATCCATGTCATGTGCTCCAGGAACTGTATCTTGTTTCTCGACTCGATGGCATTGTTGAGCGATAGCAGATCGCTCCTAGGGATCTTATCTGGGTGCTTGGTCGCTAGCACATTAATCTTCATAACCACTGCCCTAGCCTTGTCCCAGTTGATCGCCACGATCTAACCCACCTCCTGCGGTGATCTTCTAATAGGGACTATTCTCCTAGCCACAACTCTTGCTGTGGCTAGATCCTTTGGATCCACAGGAACATCCTCGCCTGACTTCGGTGCCCGCTTCTTTAATGCGACTATGAATATCGTGTCCTGCGGATTAATAATGTATTCTCCTGCTTCTACCTTAATCTCTTTCCCTGGCAGATGCTTCTCCAAGACATCATTGGTCGGCTTATGCCTTATGTAGCTTACTATTTCGTCGCACATAAACTCCAAATCATTCAGGAATGCGGCGAATACTGAGTAGGGGAATATGTTGATCTCGTAGGGCTCGTAGTCAGGGATCATAGACAGAGCTATTGATGGTATAATTACGCATCTCATCTTCTTCACCCATTTAGGATAAACCTGATTCTTACTGTTGGTGCAAAGAATGATCTCTTGTCTCTGGGACTCATTCTATCAAATTTTCTCAGTATCTCAATCACTTTCTCCCTCACGCCCACCATCTTTCTTCCCTATAATATTTCTGGCGGATCAAGTATATAAGCTTTACGCCCCCGAAACACACTAGTAAGTAGTTTTGTTCTCTGTTTCTTTGCTTGGCGATCCCTGTAATCTCCTAGGGCTCTTGTCCTCTTGGTCTCTTTTTCTTCTGCGGATCTTCTTCTTCTGCTTCACGGTGAATTAGGCGAAAAAGATCCCATAGGAGTAAGGAAAAAATGTGATTGTTTATAAAAAGATTATTTTTTGTGTTTAGTCATTGGGTGCTTCGCTAAATGCTTCATTAAGTATCTCGCTTATGATTCTGTCTAGTTCTTTCTCTAAGCCTAGTCTTCTGGCTAGCTCATCTATATGTTTCTTTGCCCATTCAGGTGCTTTCTCAAGGCAGTATTTGGCGTAGACTTTTGCTCTCCAGTCCCATAGATGCCCCAAGGCATCTATTACAGTGTCAACATCACATGTCACAGCATATTTCCCTATCCATGTTTTGTAGAGCATATTCATCCCTCCTTCCCGCCCCCAGGGATCCAGTCCCTTAGGGGTCGGGGAGGTGAAAAAGAAGAAAAGAGATTGTTTTGTTCATTTCTCAGCATCCGATTATTCCCTCATAGACCTAATGCTTCCTCGATTTCTCTCTCTATTTCATCTTTCTCAAATGCGTTCTTGGGCATTTGTTTAAGTGTTTCTACTAATTCCTCAAAGATTTTCTCATTGACATTGTAATATATCTTGATCCATGCTTCTACAAAGGGTTCGTTATATTTATTTTCTAGGTTATCTACTATGTCATCTGCTACCTCAAAGCACTTATTTATTTTCTCTTCATCTTCTTCACCAACTATATGTCTACAAACTTCTGTTAAGACTTCTATACTTACATCATAGAACAGTGGTGGATCGAGATTGGGGTTATTCACATACTCTGTCCACTCCTTATCCATCCAATACAATGCACTATCAACTACTTTTGTTATCTCATCTAGTAATTCTTTCGGGGTCATCTCTTTAGTTTTCTTAACTTTCCTTCTTTTTCCCATACTATATCCCCCATCCCGCTTCCCCATTCTTTTTCTCCCACTCTTTCTTTTAGGTGGATCGGGTATTTAAGCTTTTTGGTGATCGATTCGTTCACGGTGAATTAGGCGTCTCTATTTAGCTTAGCGATCTCTGTAAGCCCCTAGAGTTTATGTCTCTTGTCATGTTTCTCCTAGATCCCGCATCGATCTATGGTCTGGGCTGGTGGGATCTTCCTCGCCTAATTCACGGTGAATTAGGAAGATCTTTCTCAGATGATTCACGGTGAACCAAGATAAGTTCCTTGATAAATGAGGAAAAAAAGATTTTGTTTATAAAAAAGGTTTTGTTTTGGGTAATCATTTTTTGTTTCGGTGAGGTAGAGGAGGGAAAAAGTTT
>POCB01000291.1 GCA_002899805.1 Fervidicoccus sp. | reverse complement strand
AGACTTCCTCTCCTCTCTCCATTAGCCTATCAACGAGATGGCTTCCTATGAAGCCCGCTCCTCCTGTAACCAAAATCCTAGAATTCATTCCTAGAGATCGCTCTTCGAAACCTCCTTTCTGTAGGATTCCCAAAGATTATCGAGCTCGTCCTCAATGTATATATCCCCGATCCTCTCAATTCCTCCATTTTTTCTGTGCAGCAGAAGATAATCTCCTGAGAACTCCTTTACTCTCCCTACCACAGAACCTTTTATTCCAATTGATCTCAGGAGCTCAACAGCTTCTCTCCCCCTTCCGCTAGGTACGGAAGCAATGAGGACTCCCGAGCTTATGAGCTTTAGGGGATCTATTCCCAAGGCTTTTGAC
Organism: Fervidicoccus sp.; assembly: GCA_002899805.1. Taxonomy (GTDB): domain Archaea; phylum Thermoproteota; class Thermoprotei_A; order Sulfolobales; family Fervidicoccaceae; genus ARK-14. The sequence goes on along the minus strand of POCB01000291.1, from coordinate 7,953 downwards.
ATTGAAGCGGTCTCCTCAGCAACTGGGATTCTATCCTCGAAGAGCTCAATGGTTTTCCTAGAGGCATAAGCCATCTCCGCTACTCCCTCGAGAACCCCTCCGTTCGTTGCATCGTGCATCGAGTTAGCTAATCCTCTCCTCGAGAGCGCTAGGGCTTCCTTGACAACGCTCACCATCTTCAGGAATTCTCTTCCCCTTTCCAGAACTTCTTCCTTTATGCCTTTCTTCAGAAGGACATCCTTGAAGTCCGTGGCGAGAATCGCTGTCCCCTCAATGCCTGCAGTTTTCGTCATAACAATTTCATCTCCCTCTCTAGCACCAGAGGTCGTTACGATCTTTTCCCTCTCCCCTATTCCAATAGCCGTCATAGATACTATGGGCCTCGTCAGCTTAGGAGCGAATACTGTGTGCCCTCCTACGATCATCACTCCTACTTCCTTTGCGGCTTCATCTATCTGGGAAGTTATCCTGTCCAGAAGATCAATGCTCGAACTCTCGGGAAGGAGGATGTCCGAGAGAAGCCACCTCGGCTCAACTCCCCTAACCGCTATGTCGTTGCTTACTATGTTCACAGAGAGCCAACCTATCGATTCGATTGCGCCTACTATTGGATCGACGTGGGAGACTAGGACCCTCCCATCCCCCAAATCGATTATAGAAGCGTCCTCTCCTATTCTCGGACCCATTATAACCTGGGGATCTTCCCTTCCAACTCTATTCAGAACATACTCCATCATAACTTCGTGAGGGAGCTTTATCACCATTTTCCTCTCCAATTGTCTAGAGCATAATGTATGAATTTAAGTTTTGTTGAACATTCCCGTTCTCTACCCAGGGACATATCCTAGAGATGGAGCATTCAGGTGGGATATTCCCAAAGCCAAAATGATATCTTTCTCCCTCTCCACTTCCTTCTTGCCTATCCCGAATATCATTTCCTTGAACTTGAGGATAATTCCATGAATTAGGGCCTTCCCCCTTAAAGTTAGCGATTCAATCTCTATAAGGGAAGACCTAATGGCTTCAGAAATTAGCTTTGAAGTGAAGGATCTCTTCCTCCTCGCGAGGATCAGGAAAATCCTCCTCTCATCGGGGAGGAGCCTCCAAACATTGTACCTTATAGCCTTCCTTATGTACTTCTCTATATCCGCGCCCGTTATTCTCTCAGACAGCAGTATCTCTGAAAGAAGACTCTTAGCTTTTTCTATCGCCTTTCCGTCCTCGAGCGCGGACATAGATAATATGCACCTTTTTTATCTTATAAAAAGAAATAGTATAAAAGGTTTTCTTATTTAGCTTCAAAAAGTTCACAACTCCCTCAGAGATCCCTTCTCCAGGATCATCTCCCTCCACCCGCTTCTTTTGGGAAGATTCAGCTCAGTTGTTGACACGATTATTCCCATTTTAAAAGATGAGGAAAGCTCTTCGAGCAGTCTGTAGAATGAGGATGAAGCTATATCATCTAAAAAGCTCGTAGGCTCATCCGCGATCAAAATCTTTGGGCTTGAAACTAGAGCTCTAGCTATCGCGACCCTCTGCCTCTGTCCCCCTGAGAGCTCTCTCGGAAGCCTCTCTTCAAATCCTCTTATTCCTAGAACTTCTAAAGCTTCCCTCGCTCTATCCTCTCCGTTTTCTATTCCTCTAACTTCAAGCGCGAGCTGTACGTTCTCTAGCACAGTCAAGTTCTCTATGAGCTCCAGGAACTGAGGGATGTACGAGATCTTTCCCCTCAGCTCCTCCCTCTCGCCCTCACTGATGCTCCACGCGCTCTTCCCAAGAACTTCAACCTCACCCACATTTGGCTTCTGGAGCAGAGACATTATCCTGAGCAGCGTGCTCTTCCCAGATCCGCTCCTTCCCCTAATCCTCATGAGCTCCCCCTCATCAGCGCTCAAGCTGACTCCGTTCAGCACGATCCTGTCCCCGTACCAGGCTTCAATTTCTTTAAGCCTCAACACCCTACCCAACAAAAAGCACCTCCTCTCTGTTGCTGTATACTATGCTATTCATATGGCAGAGAGCGGAGAAGGAGATTTTTTCAAGAACCATTACATATCCCGTGTTCAGGAGCATCCCCTCCCTGTCCATGTAGCTTGAGTAGAGAATGTTGCCTCTTTCAATACTCCCATTCCAAAGAGATGAGCTGAGGTTGCCGTATGAGCTGAGCAAATACTCCTGCTTGATGTCGCTCATTATGCTCTCTCCAATCCTGTAGTGATCCTGGAGGAAGCTCTCAGCCTCGAACTCATCCTCATGATATATCCAGTGCCATCCGGGAGATATAAATACTCCTGCCTGAACGAGGAGGTATACTAAGAGCATTATCAGAGAGAAGGAGAGAGCCGAAGCTCTCCTGATCCTGAGTCCCTTTCCCCTCATTGAGAGCATGGTGGCGAGTGGGAATATAAGGAACGTCGCAGATCTCTCAAGGATGGCCACCTTCATTGGGATGTCCTCGGAAAGAGCGAAGAGCATCAAAGAGAGAACGGAGAAGAAGGGGATCCAGAAATCGTTGAGATCTCCTCCCTCTGCGGTCAGAATCGCGGAGGAGAGGAGGAGCGCGAATGCTGTAGCTAACAAGTAGGTGCTCGGGGGCAACTGCTCCAATCCAAACGCTTTGTAGAATGAGAGAGAGACCATGGAGAGGATGAGAATTGAAAAGAGCGATGCGATCTTCACCTCTCTCATCCTCCTCTCGATGTATGGAGATGAGAGAGAGAAGAGAGATGCAGTTAAGAAAAGAGAGGAGAAGAGGGAAATGGCTAGCCAGGGAGTCGCTAGAGAGAGGGTGCTGTACCTCCCTAGGAGAAAGAACTGGATCGATGAGGGAAGGATGATCTCAAGCGAAGAGAGGATGTGGAAGCCTATTTTCGGAGTCCCGAAGCTTATAGACTTGAAGAGGTCCGAGATCAGGAAGAAAACAGCGATGAGAACAGCTATTAAAGTGGTGAAATGATGCGTAAATGCTAGGGAGAAAGATGTCAGCACTAATAGGATCCCAGTTCTCAGGGAGCTCTCCCTTCTGAAGAGGAGGTATAGAAATAGACCGAGGAGCGGGTAGGCGAACCCCTCCTTTATGAGCGATCCCTGCAACATAAGTATTCCAGTAGTGCTCCCTAGTATAGCTGATGTTATCGCAATTGAAGTCCCCCTCCTCAAGCCCCTTCCCAGGAGGGAGAACAAGAGGGCAGTTGAGAAGAAAGCATATGCGGGGAGGAGGGAGGAGACCTTGACGATTTCTCCCCCGATTACAATTGAGAGGGAAGATGCAAGTATGCTGGCCCCTGGCCAGAAGTTGTTGTATCCGTCGAACAGATCGGAGAAGAGTGATATAGGGGAGTGTGATGAAAAAACGAGGGCGTTCCTTATCAAGCCGAGGGAGTCCATAGAATATGGAACGCCAGTCCTCAAGTAAGGGAAGAGCCTGAGAAGGGAGAAGAATGAAAGCGAGGCTATTATCAATAGCTTTTCGCTAGATCTCATTTAAAATGACCTCCGCTCTTCTTAGAGAGATCGCTATGTAAATAGAGAATACTGCAATTGTGTATATCATTGCATCGATCCATGAAAGAGATGGCGGGATCCTGTGTTCAAGCACGTACGCATAAATTATGCCCATTTTCTCCATTAACAAATAAGATGCGATCGACAGTATTAGAGATGATGAAAAAGCGATAGATTTCTCGACCGCCACGCTCTTTAGGACATCCCTTTTTCTCATCCCCATATCCCTCAAAGCCTTTATTGCGCTCGAGGATGATGATATTGAAGCCCCTGAGAGAGAAAAGGCTAGGATCGATGAGAGAGCTACTGATACGGATAGAGATGCTATCAGAGTGACCCTCTCAGCCTCCTCTATATTTTTCGAGATCCTCGTTGAGTAGCCTGATAGCGTCGATGATACTGAGAACCTTGAAGCCAGGGAAAGGAGCCAAGAGGGGACGGAGATCCCCTCCCTCTCCTGAGAGCTGTTCCCTATTTCTCCTATCGCGTTCATAACTTCAGGAGATTGCGAGCAAACCCTTATGTAGGAGAGCATTTCATCATTTATCCCCCTTAAGTACCTCGCATCATCTATGCTTATCAGCACCTCATCGGAGACAGCACTACCGGAGATGATTCCCACTACGAAAAACGTCAAGCTCCTATTGCTCATCGCGCTCAGCGCTGTGAATTGATCCCCGACCTTCAATTTAAAGCCATCTGCAACCCTCTCTCCCACTAGTGCGCCTCCATTCGATAAATTCAGACCTCCTTCTATTACTTTCAAATCCGTGCAGTTCACGAATCTCCCCACCTCTATCCCCCTAGCTATAACGGCTTTTCCATCTATCAGAATTGGTACAGAAACCTCCGGGCTAATCCCTTGACCTCCTGTTACGTTTAAAAGATAAGTGTAGAGGGATGAGGGAACTAAGCCTGTATATACAAGTGTGCTTGAAGAGCTGTACAACAGCTCCCCTCCACCTCCAGCTTCAGCTATGTAGAATGGAGCATAAGCTACTGATGAGGTTATCGATATGAGAGAGTATGAGAAAATCAGGATGAAGAAGAGGGAGAGCACTTCAATAGCGAAGCCCCTCATTCCGAAGCTCTTTAAGACCAGCCTCTTCACTCTCCCCCACCGCCCTGTTCTGTAGCATTTTTCATGCACATTCTGAACTCAGCCCATGAAATAGAGAAAGATGGAACAAAGACGGAGAGGGCGCTTACAGAAAGGAGAGATAGCGCGTGATCGAGCGTTATATATGGCTGGAGTATTGAGAGGTTGAAGAGTGATGAAGAAGCATAGGCTACAAGCTTCATGGAAAATATTCCTATGGAAAGAGCCATGAACGAGGAGAGAAGTGAGAGGATCAGAGAATAGAGGATCGAGGACAGGAGAAAGTGCCTCCTCCTTATGCCCATAGAAATGAGGGCTTTAATTTCACCCTCCGCCCTCTCTCTGTTCTTAAGCATGAGGAGAGCTGTTGTCAGTGATGAGAGGATAAGGGAGAAGGAGATCCACAAAATGCTTATTCCAAATGCTTCCTTAAGAGCTGAGTTTAGCAGAACCTGCATGGGGGATAATTGCTGGGAGAAGGAGTTGCAGGATCTCGAATAGAGGACCGCGAGGGAGGAGTTTGAGCCGGTATATCCCAAAACTCTGTACCCATCTCCATTTATTTCCACCGTAGAGTTTACTGGAAATTCCTCCCTCATGTAATCGGGAAGCAAGATCCCCTCATTTCCTCCCCCTGAGCATATTACAGAGAGGTAATACCCTTCTCCAAGTTTTGCTCCAAACGGCATCTGGTAGCTGTACTGCTGTGCTTGGTAGAGGGAGAATATGGAGCTCATCGAGTCGTATAGAGATGCGAAGGGAAAAGATATAGATAGCGCGATGGATGCAATTATGAATATCTCCACGCCCCTCCATGCGGATGAGATAGCTTTAATCGAGAGGTAGGGCATATTCAAAGCTTTCTTCCTCCTTAAATGAAAACCCACCATTTTTTCATTAATTAATAAATTTTTAAATATAAATTTTCATAATATATGATCATGACAGAAAGTGATCATTATGAGAATCGATATCTTGAGGGCGAAGGGAGGGGTTGGAGGATCTTCGATAAGCCTTTCGCTCTCAAAGTACTTCGCAATGATCGGGAAGAGGGTCCTCCTCGTCGATAGAGATGCTATAAGCACGGCTTCATCGTATTTGGGGCTGAGCGGGCTAGGATTGATACAACTCATCAAGAAGGGGGAAGGATACGAGAAGGCTTTGGCAAAAGTTCAATTTGGAAGGGGGAGCATAACTGCTCTCAAGTTATTCAGCGACGGAATACCTATAGAGTATGAGAGGGACGACCTTATTAAAAACAAGGAGAGGATCTCTGAAGCCTACGGGAAGATACTTGAAAATGGGAGCTTTGATATTGTCATTGTAGATACAATGGCGGCGACAACTCCTCTGGAGGTTGTGACGGGGTGGGAATATGCTACTTTTCATCAGCATTCCAGCGAGAAAAGCACTTATATAATGATTAGCGATCCATCAAAGGCATCGATTGAAGGTTCCATTAGGTACTTCAAAGTGCTGAAGGAGAATGGGCATATAAGTGAAAGGATCGATGCGGCTGTTCTTAACAAGGTGGACTTCTCAAGGATCAGCCAAAGCGAATTTCTCTCAACGCTTCTCGAATTCATGGACTCCATGGGATCCGAGATAGGAGTTGCAATACCCTACTATCCTATCTACCAAGTTGAGCAGGTTGACTTCGAGAAGATAGGCGTTCCCACGCAGGTTATGGAATTGGGGAACTACCTCATCAGGAAGCCGAGGGGGAGAGAGATCATACTCCCCTCTCCCCTCGACCCTATAAAGAGGATCGTGTTCTCAAGCTCCTCAGCTTTAATAAAAGCGGATTATAATGGAGCTCAAGAAGTAATAAGAGCTGCATCGAGGGTCCTTAGGGAGAGCTACTCGAACTCGAAAGGATTTCTGTTCACATCCCTCAGCATATATCCATTCATTGGAATCACGGTTTTCAAATCTGTATATTCATACCTTTCTGAGAGGACAAAGCTCAAGAGCCTCGACGATGGGATAAGATTGGCCAAGAAGCTTGCTGGAGAGATAACGGAGGAGATGAGGAAGCAGAGCTTCGAGAAGGGCTTAATTTTCTTCTTCCCATCCGAAGACATAGAGCCGTCAAGCGACTGTTGCGACAGATCTCTGCTCTCAAAGACATTTTGGAACGAGCTATTAACGCAACTGATGAGCAACTTTGAGAACATCTCTATCGCTGTAATATGCGATCCGCAAAAAGCTAATTGCCTGGCGGTAGAGGGGCACGTCGACCTCGTTGTTGAGGCTAGAGCTGAGGATGGAGAGATCAGGTATATCTTAGAGTACAGCAGGGTTCCGTGGACCTTATGAAGGCTTTGAATATCCTTTTCTTCCTCTCTCCCTTTTTAATCGCCCTCATCTTCACAATCTTTACAATGACCTCAATTTACCTAGCCTGGCTCACATACTTTATATGGCTCGCGATGGTCGTCGGGGCTTACGTGGCTGCGAACTACACCTCCACATATATAAGATCTAAAAAGTATTCTTTAAAGCATGTAGGAGAAGTGAAAAATCTCAGGATCGCGGCCTTTGTAACATCTTATAACGAGGATCCTAAGATAGTTGAGGAGACCCTTCTCTCCGTGAAATCTGCACTGAGAGGGAGGGGAGAAGTCTTCCTTCTTGATGACTCGACTAAGAAGGAGATTGCCGAGGAGCTCAAAAATTTCTGCGAGAAGAACGGGATAACCTACGTTCATAGGGAAAATAGAAAGGGCTTCAAAGCTGGGGCTATAAACAATGCATTAAAGCTTTATGGAGATAAGTACGACCTCGTCTCAATATTCGACGCCGATCAGAGGCCGAGGAGCGATTATTTCGACCACATAATCCCATACTTCTCAGACCCAAAAGTCGGATTCGTCCAGATCCCCCAGAGGTACACTGAAACACGGTCAAAAATAGCGCATGGGGCGAAGTTCCAGCAGGAGCCTTTCCTAAGAGTAATAATGAAGGGGAGGAACATCGTTTCCGCATTCTCATTAGGCTCAGGCACAACTTTCAGGATTGATGCTGTGAGGGATGTGGGATACTTTGATGAAAGCGCAATTACTGAAGACGCGGAGATCTCTGTGAGAATGCATGGGAGGGGGTGGAAGTCTATTTATCATGATGAGCAGCTCATTTGGTACGGGGAGCCTCCCCTCGATGCGGCTTCCTACATACAGCAGCAGAACAGGTGGGCGTTTGGGAACTTCAAGATAACTGGAAAGATACTGAGGAGCGACCTGAGCTTTACCGCTTTCTTCGACTACATCTCGGGGTTCTTCTATTGGTTGAAGGAGGGGATACTCACTCTCTTCGAGCTCATAGCCCCAGTCGTTTTCCTCTTATTCAAG
>POCB01000088.1 GCA_002899805.1 Fervidicoccus sp. | reverse complement strand
TGCCCACATCAATATAAGAATTCTAGCCCTTTAGGGCAGGGAGGGGATCAGTGAGGAATTTCGCATATGTACTTTTGTAGAGGGGGTGCTCCCTTATTGCCTTGAGATTGGGGAAATACTTATCGCTCACACCATACCTATGTCCCTTCCACCTCTTAGACCATTCTTCGAAAGAGATGCCGTACTTCTTCAGAATAGAGTCTCTGTAGATATCACTTAGAACGTTATATGCGCAGAACGGGATGATTCTGCCATCTGGAGAGGTGTAATGTATATTACATCTCATTACACGCTGAACATCATAGTTATACTGATCCATGAAGTGCATGAGACCTAAGAACAGCAGATTATAGTGGAACTCGCCTAGTGCGTCGTAACTCCTTTCCCTTATGATCTTCATTAGCAAACTGCTTATCTTTGTTCCGTTGGGAAGTTCGTCTCTTCTTATGAAGTCACCAAGATGTCTCATAGCCATGAGGAGATTCAGATAAGTTCTTATCTTTCCTGCTTTCTCCAGCTTTTCCCGCTCATCATCAAGGTAATTAATGAATCCATCTACGTCTATGAAATCTGTAATAGAATAGAACCTCCTGAAGTTACCTTTATCGTCGCGATCTACGATCACATAAGTTGCTGCCCCACAGACGAAATGATTCGCCATGAGGAACTGCTCTTTTTTAGTCACAGCTTCTATGAACTCGGCGAATTTTGCTGCTACTGGAATTGGATACCATGACTTCTCCTTTATTTGCCCCCCGGTCTGTTCTTCTAGAAGCCTTATCACATCGGGGATAGTTATTCTGAATTTTTCTAGTTCATGCTTCTTCATCCTACCTGTCAGGCTAACTGGCTGGAAGTTCACTCCCCTGACAATGTCCATGTTTTCAGCCGCAAATCTCACAATGTTGCCAAGATCTCTATCGTTTATGTTCTTTATTACTGTAGGGACGAGAACTACGCTTGTCATCCCCGACCTTCTGAAGACTTCGAATATGAAGGGGATGTCCCAATGGTTCTTAGGATTGGTCGTAGGAGTTGTTCCATCGAAGCTCATATAGATGGTATTGACCCCGGCTTCTCTCAGCTCTCTGGCCCATTTGACTGCTAGCTCTGGATCTTTTCTGTAGACTTCTGCTAGAGGGATCCCTTCGGTATTAAGCTGTATGTGTCTTACTCCTTCTTCCCTAAGCATTCTCACAATATCAACTAAGTCGTCCCTCATGAGGGGTTCTCCACCCGTTAGCTGAATGACCAATGTTCTGTTCTGTTTCTTAAGCTGCCTGACCTGCTCTCTGAGCTGTTCTATTGTTGGCTCATACACATAGCCCATCCTCTCAGCAAAGAAGAAGCAGTACCAGCATGACAGGTCACATCTATTAGTAACAACAATGTTTGCTAGTGCCGTATGATTCTTGTGCATCGGACATATCCCGCAAGAGAAGGGGCAAGGTGCACTGACAGGAACGTAACTATGTGTACCTCTCCCCTCTTCTTCATATTTCTGAAATCTGTAGTACATTTCTGCACTTCCATAATAGAGATCTTCGAAAGCACCATGCTCCGGACATTCCTTCCTAATATAGAGTTTTCCCTCTCTTTCTACTATGATTGCTGGAAGAAGTCTTTCACATATCGGACATATGCTTTGTGTATATTTTACTAACTTTTCTCCTTCCATCAATTTTGGTAAAGGACCTCCTATGTTTATAATCCTATTTTCGATTCGAATGGTTCTCTCAGAAAACTTGCTGAACGGCTTCGCAAGCTCCTTTTTTGTTACCTCTGCTATGGCTTCCTCAGACATTCCTCCCAAAGTTCCAACCTCCAAAAGCTTCATCTATATATGATCTAAGCTGAAATGCCATTTAAAAACAAATTTACCCATTTTCACGGTAAAATGGTGAAAAGAAGATTTTTCATGAGATTCTTTTGGAGTTAGCGAATTCTATATTCGCTAACATTTAAAATATTTGAAGAAAAATAAAATCTCAGAATATTATGTTCTAACTGATAAGTTGGCAGGAGAGATATCGTGAGAAAGGATCCGTTCAATCTGATAGTGACGCACTTTCCAGGATATGATAACTATGTAGTAGTAAGAGAAAAGCTGAAAAAAGTGCTGGAGGACTCAAGAATTGTTGATACTTCGCAGAGTGTAATACTTCTTTTAGTTAATGACCCCTATGAATCGGTAGAAAAACTGAGAAAATCGGAGTTATCTTCTTCTCCAGTATTGAGGGTTATACCTGTAGATGCTGTCACGGATGTATTTGTGGACAGAATCAGAGATGCTGTCCATGAGATTTTTCGTAGGAAAGCTTCACCGAGCGAAACATTCAAGATAAAGATAGACGGGCGAGTCTACAGAAGAGGTGAAGGTGAAATAGAGAGGATTCATAGAAGTGAGGCAATAGATTTCATAGCAAAAGGCTTAGACAATCCCGTGAACCTCGATGAACCAGATTGGCTCATCTACATAAAAACATTGAGGATGTACAGAGCTACAGAGTTAGCAAGTATCACTATTTGCAGACCTTCACAGATAATCAGTTTTGCTCCTAGAGAGGAGGGGGGAGAGGAAGTTGAGAAAGAATTCTAGACTTTTTGGAACAGCTGGGATAAGAGGAAGATATCTTGACAAGGTGAAACCAGGTCTTGCTTATGACATTGGCGTAAGCGTAGCGGCTCATGTAGGAGGAAGAGGAACAATAACAGTTGGTCATGACGTGAGAACAACGAGTCCTCTCTTGGCTCTTAGTGCAGGATCGGGAGTTATGAGTGGGGGCGTCGATGCCATATTTTTAGGATTAGTCCCTACTCCAGTTCTAGCTTACAGCGTACCTCATACAAAGAGCAAAGCAGGGATAATGATAACTGCGAGCCACAATCCACCGCCAGATAATGGAATCAAAGTCTTTCAGTATAGTGGAATGGAATATACCGAGAAGATGGAGGAAGAGCTCGAACAAATAATGCAAGTCAAATCCAAGTTCCACGCTACTTGGGACCAAGTTGGAAGGTTAATAGATGCGAAAGAGATCGGAGAAGATTATGTAGAAGAGATATCCAGCGTGCTGAGACCAAGAAGCATAAAATATGTGCCTAAGATATACATTGACTGTAGCAACGGTGCAGCAAGCAATTATACACCGAGAATTTTGAGGAAGATGGGAGCGAAGGTTTTCTCAGCCAACTGCCATCCAGATGGATACTTCCCTGGACATGAGCCAGAACCAAGGCAGGATGTACTAGAGCCATTTCTCCCGGTTGCCGCATCTCTAGGACCAGACGTTATAATGGCACATGATGGAGATGCCGATAGGCTGGCAGTTCTAACAACGAGAAGAGGTTTCGTTAAACAGGATGTAATAATTGCTCTCTATTCTAAATACAAGCTGCTGGAGGGAAGAGGGACGATAATCGTTAGTATAGATGTGGGCAATAGCGTCTTTGATGTAGTAGAAAAGTACGGAGGAAGAATAGTCAGATCAAAGCTTGGGAAAATCCATGAAAAACTTCTGGAACACCCAGGGGCTCTCCTAGCTGCTGAGCCTTGGAAACTCATCGATCCTAAATGGGGACTTTGGGTCGATGGAATTTATCAGGCTACACTCCTAGCTAAAATGATGATGGAAGAGGGGGCTACAATGGATGATCTCTTGTCAGATATCCCAACTTATCCCTGGGCTAGGCTGAGCATCCCTATAGCTGAGATGCTCGAAAACCAAGAGGAGTTCTACGAGAAGTTGAAAGAAAGATTCATGTCTACAATGGGGGAATATGAGAGTATGAGTACACTTGATGGTATCAGGCTAGATTTCGCAGATAAGAGCTGGGTTCTCGTGAGAATGAGTGGAACCGAACCGAAAGTGAGGATTTACATCGAGGGGAATGATAATAACAGAGTCGATGAGCTCATCGAAAAATCCCTAGCTCTAACAAAATCTGTTAGTGAAGAAATGGGTTTGAAACTTGAGGCCCCTACGATAAACAGAGGTTGACTCCCTCTTCCAAAAAGTGGTATAGCAATTTGGGAATTTCTATTATGCTTGTTCCCTTTCTGTATGCCTTTATCCAACATTGGTAATGAATATGGTTATAGGATGAATGGATGAGCAAAAGTGAAAAACCTGCCTTAAACACCGAAAGTTTCTCCAGAGGGAACAAAAGGTCCCACATTGATTAAAATGTGATTCATTTTTGATTTCTAGTTAAAGGGTAATTTTGACACCTACTGAGGAACAACTTAGGGAAAATGGAATGTCACGAACACATTTTCAGAATTACATACCGGAATTGAGGTTCCCCTGAATTATCTCAGTAATTCCCTGCCTGATCATGCCGACCGCAATTGCCATCAGAATCATCGAAAAGAGCTTAATCAGAAATATGCTTCCCTTACTTCCAAATATCTTGAAAAGCTTTTCACCTGCCATGAGGATTGCTAATGCGAGAAGCCCATCGATTACTATCGAAATGAGAGATACCATTAATCCCCAGCTGTACTTGATATAAATTACCGTCGTTATAGAACCTGGGCCGGCCAAAAGTGGAGTAGCAAGGGGAACTATAGCGAGAGATTCCCTCTCCCGCACGATTTCCACCTCTGTGTTACCGAAAACACCCCAAAGTCCATATATGAATAAGATTATTCCGCCTGCTATTCTGAAGTCAGAGGTAGTGATTCCGAAATACCTGAAGAATGGTTCACCGAATAGAGCGAAGAATATGAGAAGAGAAGATGCTATAATGATGCTGTAAAGGATGGTTCTCCTTCTTTCTCCTTCACCCATGTCCTTGGTATATCCATAGAAGAGAGGAGCATTTCCTATCGGGTCTAGTATTATAAAGAGCATAATTATTGCTTGAAATAGCGATGCGATTGTCATCGGCTCTCACCTGCACAGCTTCTCCTCCGCTTCGCTTTTTTCATAGGCAAGGCATCTGAAGAAGCATTCTCCGAAACATTGGGATTCTCGGTTCCCGCACCTCTGCTCGCAAGATGCTATACAGTCCCTCTCCCTCAGTTTTATGATTAGAATCGAATAACTTCTTTCCTCGAAGAGATTGACTTCCAGAATCCTGTTTTCAACGAGATCCCCTGCGTTATTCTTCAATAAGACGTTCCGTACAGCTTCAAAATCCACGAGAGTGCTCTCGAAAACAACTGAAAAAGTTGGTCCTGAAAGACCTTCACATAGCCTTCTCCTTATCTCATCCTCATTTTTCAGTCGCTCCAAGTTCTGACAGCCTCTTTATGAAATCATCTTGAGGGATTTCACTGATAACCATTTCAATGTTCCCTCCCTTTATTAAGTATAGCTTTCTCTCTCTTTTCTCCAGAACCTTCCCAATCACTGAAGCTTCTATTCCCGCTGAAGACAATGCTTGGAGAGCCGTCTCAAGTTTGTGTGGGGGAATGCTGGCTAGGAGAGTACCGCTTGACAAGGAAAAAAGAGGATCAACCCCAAGAGTTTCGAGTATCTTCTTCGAAATATCGGATATGGTGACAGGCTCTTTCCATAGCTCGACTGCCCATCCCGATGCGTAAGAAATCTCAAATGCGGCTGCTGCTATTCCCCCTTCTGTGGGGTCATGCATAGCATTAGCTAGCCTGTTTGAAGATAGAATCCGAGCTTCTGGGACTACAGATATTTCGTCTATGTATCTTTTTGCTTCTACAATTTCGGATATCGTGAGTCCTCTTTCTAGGAGAAGTTGGGAGAGATCGTGAGCTGCTATTGAGGTTGCCTCGAGTGCTGCCTTCTTCGTCATTATCAAAAAATCACCCGGTTTAGCATTGGATGTTGGGGTCATATCCTCTCTTTTCCCTGCACCGAGGGCTGTTGTGATGATTACAGCCCTTGATACGGCACTGCTGAATTCAGTGTGTCCCCCCAGAAGAGAGCCTCCAAGTTCTGTTATTGCCTTCTTCATATCTGTAGCTATAGACAGGATTGCTTCCTCTTTGGTCCCTTCAGGGAGAATCAGTGTTGTGATGAACCATGAGGGCTTAAAGCCGCTTGCGGCTATGTCATTTGCTGCGATATGTATTGATAACCAGCCTATTCTGCTGTGTGAAGCTGTTATAGGGTCAGAATGTGCAGCAAGAAGCTCATAACCTTCTATATCTATAACACCAGCATCCCCTCCAACCATAGGAGGGAGGATAACTCTGTCTCCCTTACCTATGTTGGAAAAGAAAGCTCTCTGCAGAAGTTCTACTGGCAGCTTTCCAGGCAAGGAAACCACTTCAGAGCTCTATATTAGCATGTTTGGACTTTAAATCGCTTTCACTCTTATTGAGCCTGTGCATCAATCCTCCAATTATTCCGTCTAAGACCACCATCGCTGTATCCTCAAAGAGCGTACCCAAAGGAGCTAAAGGCTCATGAAGACCGAGAATTTGCCTAGCGAAATAGTCCTTCTCCTCAGCCAGCTTAGTCCTTCCAGGGATCCTCAGGACTATATCTGCTATTTCTCCCAGAGGACTGTCTGGATATGAAGTCACAGCAAGTACTTCAGCCCCAACCTTCTTTGCTACTTTAGCAGCAGTGACTATCAGCTCTGTTCTCCCAGAACCGCTTATAGCGATCGCTACATCTCCTGCTGAAATGCTCGGAGTTATAGTGTCTCCGAGAACATAGCTCTGAAAACCCATGTGCATCAACCTCATGGCGAATGCCCTTCCCACAAGCCCGCTTCTCCCAGCTCCCATGACCAGCACTTTTGCTCCTTTCCTGTAGATTTCGACCAACTTTTCCGAGAACTTTTCGACTTCCCTTCTATCTAGTTCCTCTATAGATCTCTCTATGAAGGCAGCGATTTCCTTCATCGCTTCATATTCATACTCCAAATTGAAACCCCACCTGATATTTCTCAAGAAATGCGATTTTATACTTTGACGCGGAGAAAACTATGAAAGCAGGTAATCTGTCATGAACTTACGATTGAGGGTCTTGCCCTATATTGCAGAGACGAAGTTGGTTTAGTGCTTGATACCTCGTCTTCTTTCTTAAAAACTACCCTCTCCTTAAGATCTCTTTAGAGGTTGATTAGGCTTGGCGATTAGTGAACCTATCGGACATGATGGTGGTGAAAATAGCGAAGTACTAGAGAGGTTCAGAGCTATGCTGACAAAAGAAGCGAACGAAACAAGGAAAGAAGCGATTTCGACTGCGAAACTAGCAATAACTATATATAAGTCTGGAGAGAAGGAGCTCGCTTTACTTGTAATAAGAGAGAGCATGAGAATAGCTAAGAGCTACATAGAGCTGGCTGAAAAAGTAGGAGAGAATGATGATAAGGCATATGATCTGTTGGTTGGTATTGAAACGATCGAAGAACTGATAAAAAATAACGAAAAGGCAGATTACTTGAGGGGGATTCTAGAAGAAATATCTTGAAAGTGGAGTTTGAACTTCCAGGTGAAGGAAGATTTCGGTCTCGGAAGTCATTCTCATACGAATGGTAGGAGATGTTATAACTGAAGGCATTGAACTGCTCTTGGAGAAAAGTTGGATATAAGATCTATAGAAGTGGAGAATGGTGAAGCATTTGTTGAAATAGTCATGGAAAACAACGTTCACTTGTATCTTACAGCAGACTTGAAAGAGCTAGAGAGGAAAAACGCTCACTTCAACGATCTCTCTGTACTCCTTTTCGATCCTCTACAGGCAACTATATCCAGCTGGTTCATCCCATCCTTTTCCAGCGAGTTAGAAATTTACTTCTACAGTGAATGGATGATATTCTACATAAGCTCCCCACGCAATTTCGATGTAAAGAGAGCGATATCAGCCGTTAGATTAGTCACCCCAGAAAAGTGATTGCTGGGTTTACTAAAATGTTAGAATTTGTTTTATATACTCAAATCAATTCCTTTCCTATCTTTTTAGAAAAATCGAATACCGTCATACCAATGATTGAACCTCCCTTTAGCCTGACCACTATGTCATTTTCTAGGAGGATTTCTTCGTCCGCTTCCTCTACATCATACCCGAAGTTTATGTATAGGATGTCGTTTCTGCTATCATATTCGAACCAAATGTTTTTGATGTCTGCTATCGGAAGATTTCTGCCTTCCATCGATAAGTCCCTCTTATCATTAAAAAAGGCACCAATCATTGATTTTTTCCAGATTTCAGTTCTTTCAGTTGTTTTTCTATCGAATCGAGCCTTCTCTCCACATTTTCAATATGCAAAGCCAAATGATTTATAGCGTCGACAATTGCATTAAGAGCTTCAACTAGATCTGCTTCTCCGTGTTCGTGGGTATGCTCATGCTCCTCTTCCATTTCTGGATGAGTTTCCATGACTTCTTCCACGATCTTTTCCATGTCCTCTTCCTTTTTAGGCATAGTCAATCTCATCTTTCCCAAATCAAATCACCACT
>POCB01000144.1 GCA_002899805.1 Fervidicoccus sp. | reverse complement strand
CTGCTCAATTACTCACACCACTCTTAGTCTTGCTTATTTTCAACTTGTACCTTGGATTTCATCTGCCAGCTGGAGAAGAGTCCAAAACCTCGCAGGATACAAAGGATCCTTTCCGGTCTCTGCTGGATTGGTGAAGAGAAAATCTGTGAAGGTAGCAGCCTCTCCATTCGAGTAATAATTCTGCAGTCTTTCCTCAAACCAACTGCGCAACTTCTCAACCGAAGATCTGCCCCTGACCTTTAACTTTTGCCCCATGTCATGAATGAAGCCTATCAAGAAAGCATCTTGAGATTCTGGTACATCCTCATATCTTTTACCATAAACCTCGACAAAAATTTCGAAGGCCCTCCCTACAGCGTAGCTGTGAAGAAGAAGCGATATCGATGTCCAGTACTTCGCAGGGGTAGATGATATAGGTGGAGGAAGCAGAGAATAGGCGATTTTAAGGTCGCGAGCGTAACCCAATATTGATTCACTCTTACATCATTTCTTATATGATTTTGTTTTTTTAATATTTAAAACTTACCCACCATTTG
The DNA here is from genome assembly GCA_002899805.1 of Fervidicoccus sp. Lineage (GTDB taxonomy): Archaea > Thermoproteota > Thermoprotei_A > Sulfolobales > Fervidicoccaceae > ARK-14. The sequence continues at coordinate 7,897 of POCB01000144.1, read as the reverse complement.
GTCAAACTATGACTTGATTGGGAAAAAATAAAAAGAAAACATTATATATATTACCCGCCATTTGGTCAAACTATGACAAGGGGAGGGAGAGAATGTCAATTTAATAATGTATGGAAGGTTTTTTAGATCAGACCACAATTTATAAAGAGGTCGATAGTAGATGAACATTAAAGGCTACAGGGTAATCGTGGAGGTCGAGTCGAGCCAGCCAGTAGTGGAGTTCACAGGGAGGTTGGTCAAGTCATTCGTTTTCGCCTTGAACCCGCATTTGGAGCTCATGAAAGGCTTTGAAGGAATTTTGTCGCCACTGCACATATCCCCACTCTTCAAAGTGAAGCTTGACCACGACTTCGGTGAGCCGGCTTACCCATTTGCTGTTGTTTCAAAGAAGGAGGAAAGGGAGATAGAACCCCTGAACTTGAACGGAGAGTTCGTATTTCACGTTGGGGGAGATGAGAGTACAGTGAACAACGTAGTGGATAAGATAGGAAAAATCAATGGTCCCATTTTTCTCAGGATCCACGACGCCTTGGTCAAGTATAAAGTTGAAAAAATAGTGGACGTTACCGAGGAGGTATTTGGAAAGGTATATCAAATAACTGACAAGGTTAAAGTCTACCTGAAGTCACCGGCACAAATATTCAACCCCTATGCATCTACGAAACTCCCAAAATTCACTCCTTCTGCGATTGAAGTACTGATCGCCCCATATGCTATATTGAACCGAAATTACACGATAACGGAGAGCTTAGTCGTTTCCTCTTTTCCAACTATCGGGAAACTGGTGGAAACTTGGTACAGCATAAAGACTTTGAGGCCTATAGCAATATTCTTCAAGGGAAAGAAACAAGTTAACCTGGCAGGAAGTATAACCTATTTGATTCAGAACGAGAATGCTAAGGAGCTCGAAATGGTGCAGAAAACTCTGGCAGTTGCGGAACTAGCAGGTATAGGTAGATCGCGTCAGAATGGTTTCGGAACAACAGTCGTGGTCAAGTAAATAGAGGGGAGGTTTCAGCTTCAGATGTCCAGGAAAGTATTTATAAGCTTTTCCGACAAAAAAATACATGTCTACAAAGCTGACGGGATCCTTTTTGTCGGTGAAAATTGGGGTCCCGCATAGAATTTCCCGCATGTCAAAGCCCTGGTTGAAAATAAGCAAGACTAAGAGTTAACGTTAAGACTGTCAGCAAAACTTTTAATAGTTGAAAATAAGCAAGACTAAGAGCATATCTTCTTATGTCATGTAAAAGCCTTTGTTGAAAATAAGCAAGACTAAGAGACAAGTGCATCTAAAATATGGACGCCTCTCATCCAATGTTGAAAATAAGCAAGACTAAGAGTGCAACAGATCGCAGACGCGATAGCGAATTTGCGTTGAAAATAAGCAAGACTAAGAGGTACAGCTCGTCTTCAGTCAACATGCCGTTGGTTGAAAATAAGCAAGACTAAGAGAGGACTAACACTTCTGGCGAGTATAGAAAGGAGTTGAAAATAAGCAAGACTAAGAGAATACATCTTTATACTCAAGCTCTTCTTCTTCCATATGTTGAAAATAAGCAAGACTAAGAGATTTGCTGTAAAGGTTGATGAAAAAACATTCGAGTTGAAAATAAGCAAGACTAAGAGTGCTTTTCTTCTTGTTTCTCATTCATTGTTTTTCACCCGTTGAAAATAAGCAAGACTAAGAGTTCTAGACCCCGGCTTCTGCTACGGGGATCTAGTTGAAAATAAGCAAGACTAAGAGCCGTCAAGAATCACTGGCCTTCCCTCTGCGTATGTTGAAAATAAGCAAGACTAAGAGACCTTCTCCTTGATCTGAGAGAGATCATCTCCTTCTTTGGTTGAAAATAAGCAAGACTAAGAGTTTAGCTCATATATAACAAACAACATAGTTAGGTTGAAAATAAGCAAGACTAAGAGTCTGCTAACTTTTTCTTTAAGTCTACTTCCCAATCCGCGTTGAAAATAAGCAAGACTAAGAGCCAATTTTCGACCCGCTTAAACTCTTTGCGGGTTGAAAATAAGCAAGACTAAGAGAGAAAGACATTTATAGGGTATCATTACCGGCAGAGTGTTGAAAATAAGCAAGACTAAGAGTGACAAGCTTTAGCCAATTGTTTTATCAAATTTACCAGTTGAAAATAAGCAAGACTAAGAGTCGATGCATTTGACGATGTCGGGGGATCCCGGGTTGAAAATAAGCAAGACTAAGAGATTCCACCCCTATATGTTATTATTAACAACATAAGTTGAAAATAAGCAAGACTAAGAGTTGCGGATACTGTTTACAATTTTATTACGAACAGTTGAAAATAAGCAAGACTAAGAGTTATTATCAGATGCATTTCGGTAAATTCAAATGCATGTTGAAAATAAGCAAGACTAAGAGTTTTTCAAGTTATTTATTCCATACTCTTTTGTTGAAAATAAGCAAGACTAAGAGATTTAGGAACATCAACTATATATTCAATCGGGTTGAAAATAAGCAAGACTAAGAGTCACCGTGAGCTTCATAAAACCGTTCGATTTTCTTCCTGTTGAAAATAAGCAAGACTAAGAGACGGCACAGTTACAGTTTATCAAACTACATATCAAGTTGAAAATAAGCAAGACTAAGAGGGTACAAGGTTATACGCATTAAAGCATTCTTCTAAGTTGAAAATAAGCAAGACTAAGAGACCATATTAAAAGTCTGTTAGATAGTCTTAATAGTTGAAAATAAGCAAGACTAAGAGGCGTGACTGATGATGATGCGATGTTCACGTTAAGTTGAAAATAAGCAAGACTAAGAGCTTATCATTTTCTTCACCTTTTTTAAATTTTATGTTGAAAATAAGCAAGACTAAGAGCTTACTTTAAATAAAACTGCGTCCTCATTGTCCTGTTGAAAATAAGCAAGACTAAGAGACTGGAAAAGGAGAGATCTTGAGATACTTCTTTATGTTGAAAATAAGCAAGACTAAGAGTTCAGTATCGCTGTAAGGGGGGTTAGTTACTAGTTGAAAATAAGCAAGACTAAGAGTCTAGCTCCGGGGATCCAGGGATCCTCCCTGTGTTGAAAATAAGCAAGACTAAGAGTGAATGAAGACCCAGAACCCGTAACAGTATATGCTGTGTTGAAAATAAGCAAGACTAAGAGGAAGTCAAAGAAGTCGGCAAGAATTGGGTTAGGTTGAAAATAAGCAAGACTAAGAGAGAAGTTCTTCGGGTCTCCTCTAGCGCCTCTTGGGGGGTTGAAAATAAGCAAGACTAAGAGGCAGGTTCAAACGATATATTACCGTTTATAACAGTTGAAAATAAGCAAGACTAAGAGCGTTTAATGTTATGTTCGAGCCAACAATTGTTGCGTGTTGAAAATAAGCAAGACTAAGAGGCGACAATCCCTCCGAACTCACCTTCTTGGTTCCCGTGTTGAAAATAAGCAAGACTAAGAGTTTTCTCTTTTTCTTTTTGCTTTTTTTGGTTTGTTGAAAATAAGCAAGACTAAGAGAAATAGCACTTATTATATAGACGATATTTAGTTGAAAATAAGCAAGACTAAGAGATAGTTATTTTTTGCCAAATTTAATATTTCTTCAAGTTGAAAATAAGCAAGACTAAGAGTCAGGCAAAATCCAATGGCAAAGCCAGCAGCTCGGTTGAAAATAAGCAAGACTAAGAGTTAAATTTACTATTCCATCGCTTCGAACTTCAGTTGAAAATAAGCAAGACTAAGAGGATGTATGTTCAAAAGTTGGATATGGAAAGTTTCAAGTTGAAAATAAGCAAGACTAAGAGGCAATTTTTATTTTTTCGTCTTCCGCCCCTACTAATGTTGAAAATAAGCAAGACTAAGAGAGATATGTCGGCAATTTATCTAACTCGTCAAGGTTGAAAATAAGCAAGACTAAGAGTCCTATTATAACTATACTGTAAGAATGAAATACTGGGTTGAAAATAAGCAAGACTAAGAGAAGAAATCGATTCAAAGCTGCTGTTGATTGATAAAATTGATGGATTACTCAGTTTTCATCGCTAGGGCTTTTGCCTGCTTCACGGCAATTCTCATCAGCTCTTCGATTGGAACTTCTAGCTTATAGCTGTATGTTCTATGACCATTATCGAAAGTTAGGAAATAGCTCGAGCTGAAGGGAATATATAAAACATTCATCCCAGCCCTGACTATTGCTGTCTTCAAAAAGCTCCTATCCCCCAGCAGGATGGCGATCCTTCCGATCTGCTTGCTCTTGAAATAGAGCTCAGCACCTCTTCCGACCTTGAGCTTAAAGCTGCTCAGGGGATCGATGTTTGGTAGCTCTGGAACCGCAATCTTCACCACGAAGCCCCCCTCGCTATATTCATTCAGTCCAGACTCCTTTATGCTAAGAGGCAGGAAGTCAATCAATCCCTTGAGCACAACATCCCTCCTCCTAAGAAAAATGAAACCCTCTCTGTAGAGCTCATAAGTTATGAAAGCGGGAGCCACGCACCCTTTGACCTCGCTGATCTTTCCCTGAAGGGGAAAATCACCATTCCTGCAGTGCAGTATTGGATTCCTCACCTCAGCATCGCTCTCGATCTCGATCACGCTCTCATCATATTCATGTACAACCTTGATATCAGATGAGGGAGAACCGATGTAGGTTATGCTCGGCTTTATATTCGCTATTTCCTTCCTGACATTAGATATAGCATCGAAGGCCTCAACATTTATAGTCTCCGTAGCCTTCTCTAGGCAGAGCTCTATGCTCTCGCCCTCCTTGAGATCTTTTCCCAGGGCGAAGAGCTTGATCCTCTCAGGAGCTTCGACTCTCTTCACGTTTATTTTCCCGTAGGCCGATCCCCCGCATTCGTGTCTTCCAGAGCTAGTGAGAATCTTCGCTTCCGCGTCGATGGAGACTTCAGCTTCAGGCGATAGGAGGTATAGCTTGTGCGAACCCAGCAGGTGCCTCAGCTCCACCAAGAACTCAAACGGCTCAAGTATCGTCGCCCTCTCCTCCCTCATCTCTATGTCTCCCCCTCTTCTCTCTTCATTCTCTGAGACAACGTAGAAGGGGAAATCGGTCGCTGCGATATGGAGAGTGTGAGAACCGCTAGAGATGTCTGCTGAAGCGTGAAGCTCGCTTTCCCCTCTTTCAAGAAACCCGCAGATGCCTTCAGTGCAGCAGAAGACCTCGCTTTCGTGAGCAAAGCACTTCGAAGAAGCATCCTTCCTCATCTTCATATATGGCTTCAGGTTCGCATCATAGACGAAGAGCTCATCGTCTCGATCTATGACTATGACATTGTTCGCAGTAACGAATCCTGAAGCATCAGGTATCTCCACATTTATCAGCGCTCCTCCCTCTAATCGAAGGAGCTTATTCTCTATCTTGAAGATGGGGAGCCCGCTTTGGAAGCCAACGAAGCTGATCTTTTCGCTCTCAACTATGGTGGTTGGCTTCGGCATCTCTGAATCCATCCAGATGAGCCATCCAGAGCTTTTTCCTAGGACGGTGCCATTGCAATGAGCCAGAGCATCGATGGGAAAGCCCGCTTCGCTTATCTCGTCTGCGTGAAAGATCTGCGATCTCCCATCTCTATAGACTACGGAAAAGCTCCTGTAGCCTATGCTAGCCCTCTCGGGCTCCCCCCTGTAGACCCTCTCATGAACAGTGGAACCTTCCTGCGTTGCTGTGAAGACATGGGTGTAGGGAGGATCGTAGAGGGCGATGACAGAGGCTCCTGATGCCGAGGAGAAAACGGCCCTTTCCCCCTTATATCTTGCTCCGTTCCCTAGCTCAACGATGTACTCCTTTATGCCTTTGATCAGGGCTACCCCCATTTCCTCGTGTGAAAGTCCTGCGAGAGCACTGCAAATATACGAGTCCTCGTTCAAGAAAACGGCGTTTTCGCAGTTCTCAATGCTCTCGACCCAAGCGTTCCCCAGGATCCCTCTGGGGGTTATTCTGGGATGAAGAACGTAGCCTTTCAGGACTATGCTCTCCAAATCGTATGGAGAGAGCTCCACCCTGTAATTTCCAAACGGTATCTCGAAGGATCCCTTCACTCTATAGCCGAACTTAACCTTCATATTCTCTCCCCAGCGAGACGGTCATCTCGAGAATAGAAGATAGGAGAGCCATCATCTTCGCTTCGAAGCTCATAGCCCCTCTGCTCAGCAGGGAAGTTAGGATAGAGAAAGCGACCAGCGTGGATCCCATAGCCAGGAGGGAGGGGCTCCCATTCATCCCCCTCCACAGGAAGAAGATAGAAATTAAGAAATAGAGGAGGTGCTTCATCCTGAAGAAGGAGAAAGCCCTTTCGTTCAAAATTGAGATGTCTCCCGTGCTCACGAACCTGAAGAGCCTGGCCTCGAACTCCATTCTCATCTCCAGAAAAAAATCTCCCTTTAAAAGCTGTCCTCCTTCAGAAGCTTCCTCAGCCTCGCTATATGCTCGGGGCTCAGCCCGGTCACCTCGGCTATGCGCGCAATGCTGTCGCTTGAAGCCAAGATCATCGCTGCAGCCGCCTTGGCCCTCAGAGTCCTCCCGGAGAACCTGGGATCCCTGCTCACCCTCTCGAAAGCCCTCCTGATGATCTCATTTTCCATTATGAAGCGCATGAGGGAGGGGGTCTTGGGATGGGAGAAGACCATGACCTGCTTGCCTGAGCTGAGATAGCGCATGAAGCCCTCCTCGCTTATCAGGAGCCCCTTTCTTTTCGCCTTCTTCAATAGCCTGAAATATGCCCTGTAGGACCTCTGTAGGTCCTTCTTCCTCCCCCTGGACTTCTTCCCCTCCCCCTCTACTCTCGCAGGAGCATCATCTTCCACGTATATCTTCTCGCAGATCTCTCCGCTCTCGGAGCATATGATGTCCCCCGTCCTGTAGTCCCAGATCAGCTCCTTGCAACCAGAGCACTCTTCCATAGAAGGATTCCCTCGTTCGCTCAATCTATAGACTGGGCTTCCTTCAGCTCCTTCGAGATCCTCCTGATCGTATCAGGAGAGCAAACTCTCCAGTCCACGCTGGTCTCGATGATGTTCTTGATCCTGTTCATCGGGAGCTTGTGGCTCCGGAGGAGCTTCTCGGCCCGCTTCAGCCTGCTTTCCAACCGCTTCATTTCATCCTCTGAGAGAGATGCGGATTGAGAAAATCTATATCCAGAATGCATGCTTCCATCCGTTTAAAGATCCGAGAAAGAGGATATTTCAGGGTATGTCGACGGAGAATATATGGAGGGGGAGTTCACCGAAAGGATCGAACGACCATCGATCCACAGAAAGTAAATAGGAGTTGGGAAAAAGAGTTCTCGATTGGAGAAGAGCTTCTCGATATTGGCTCGGGCACCTTTTTTCTCGAGAAAGAATAAGAGCATGTGAAGAGATTCCAAGATGTTGGAACGCGAGTGGGTTGTACGATGGAACGCCCCCACATCGGTATTTTCTCATTGGCTCTCGCAATAGCTGTGATTTCGGCTCTAGCTTTGACCTTGATATCGCTATATATCACGCTGTTCCATCAGGATGTGTGGGGCAGGATGACCGCAAGCATTCTCCTCTTCTTCTATATGCTGTCTGTGGCATTCATCGAGCTGGAAAGGATCAGGTCTCCCAGAGGGAAAAAGAGCATCCGACACTATGCTCTATTTTCCGCGGCTCTGATAGCAGCGACCTTGGAACTGCTCTATATGTACTCGATGACCTCGGAGCAGCTATCATCAGCCGAAGAGGGTGAGCTCTATATCAGCGTTGCTTTGGGGCTAGCCTCATGTTTCATCATAGTCTTCTTTTGGAAGACGATTCATCCGTTTATAGAGAAGGATGGGGAAAGAAGTACCCAGAGCCCATCCGGCGGTGCTCAGCGATCTCCTTTTCCTTCGAAGATAGCCTCAGCTCACAGAGCTCAGAAGTTCTCACGAAGTTTTTGAAAAA
>POCB01000075.1 GCA_002899805.1 Fervidicoccus sp. | reverse complement strand
TATGTTTACTTAGATGAAAGAAAATATAAAGTTTAACTCAACTACTATAAGATTTTTTATAAATTATTTTCTTTTAAAAAAATAAAATTATAATTAATTATAAATTTTTATCATAATAATAATAAAATAATTGATTGATGATAGTATTAAATAATAAATCATCGTTATTATTATACCAGAGGTGGAATATTTGCCAGTAAAATTGGTGAAGGTAACACCAAAAGTTGAGAGATACCCAGAGTACGAAGAACTAGATTGGGTTGTGGGTCATGGTCTAGGAGTTGACCACACAGCAGACATGACAACGTTCCATCAAACATTAGCGCAAGCTGGAGCTATTAAAGGAATTGAATCGTATTACTACATGAGATACGATGATAGTCCAGAAAGGAACTACATCCCCATGATGTTCTATACGGTCTTTGGTAAGCCAAAAATACCGGTACTAATGCATGAGGAAGTTGAACCAGTCGGTGAGCTCTTTAATGTAATTGCTGTATTCAGTTCGAGCCTTTTGATACAGAAGACATCACAAAGAGCTCTGCTATTTGATGGTGCCAAGAAAGACGCTGTTCTTTTAGTCAACACTTCAATAACACCCGACGATGTTGTTAGGTTGGTGAAGAAATACAGCTTAGCACAGGACTGGTTCGGAAAAGTTGTCACATTAAGCGCAGCGAAAATCGACTCAGCTATAGCCTGGCCGTTGCTTGGTGCTCTAGCAAGAGCTTGGGATAGAGTAGATCTGGATTCATTGTTGGCAGCAGCCGATGTACTCGGCAAAGAGAAGAAGAAGGACTCAATAAGGAAAGGCTATGAAGCTGCTTCAGTCAAGGAAGTTCACGTACTAGCTGAAGAAACAGAAATGTTCAAGAAAATAAAGAAGGAGGTTGAACTACCAGAATTCCCCGGCGAATTCTGGACTCCTGAAGTATTTTACGCATACCAAAAAGCTGCTGCTGAAGCGCAGACCTATCCTTCGAGATACGCTGCTATGCCGAGATGGGAGGTGCTAGCACCTGGGCTAATAGAATTTGGTCCCCAGCCTGGGAAACGAAACTTAGGATTCACTACGCCTTGGAGATGGCAGAGACCTATAATCGACATGAACAAGTGTACAGACTGTAAGCTGTGCCACTACTATTGCCCCGATGGTGCTATAGACTTTGCCCCAATCAAAGTCGACTATGAATACTGCAAAGGATGCGGAATCTGTGAAACCGTATGTCCCGTAAATGCAATCAAAATGGTCTCAGAGCTCGAATATCTTGAGGGCCTGAGAGACGAAGAGTTCCTCAGGAGGTTCGAGCAGAGAGAGTATGGATTCTGAGGTGATAAGAATGTCCGCAATAAAACCCATGCCCCCAGTTACAATTGAAAAACCCAAGGCGAAAGTATGGAACGGCGCGAGAGCAATAGCCGAAGCTGTCAAAATAGCGGATGTAGATGTCATAGCAGCTTATCCCATAAGACCATACACGGGTATAATGAATGCAATAGCCACGATGCTAGCCAATGGCGAGTTCACCGCCGACATAATCGTGGCTGACTCCGAGCACAGCCAGTTCGAAATTGTGAAGCATGCCTCAGCTGTAGGTGCGAGAACATTCGTTGGAAGCAGCGGTGTCGGACTCGCTTTCGCAGCAGAGGCCGTCATAGTAACTGCTCTCAGTCAGGTTCCAGTTGTAAGCGCCATTGGAACAAGAGCTTTGGATGATCCAGGGAACTTCGGAATGGAGTGGTCAGATGCCCTGATGTTCAGAGACTTTGGCTGGCTAATATCTTGGGCAAAAACCGTCCAGGAAGCCCATGATATGACAGTCGTTGCATATAGAGTTGCCGAGGATAGAAGAGTTCTCTTACCGCACTTCATTGCTCTGGACGGAGCTGCGATAACCCACGTGGCAACCCCCATAATACCGACAACGAAAGAACAGGCTACGAACTTCCTACCTCCATATAGACCCCCATATAAAATAGATCCAGCCGAAGGCCCCATAACCAAGGCTCAGCACATAGCGCCATCATTGATAGGGCCTGAGCAGAGGAAAGCAATTGATGTAGCTATGAAGAGAGCGAAAGAAGTCATAGTTGAGGCTTGGAAGGACTTCGCTAAATATACTGGTAGAGAATATCCTCCATTCATAGAGACAACAGGCATGGAAGATGCCGACTTCGCTCTCGTTGGGATGGGAGCGTATATGAAGGATATAGAGCTCGTTGCGGAGAGATTCAGGAAGAGGGGATTGAAGGTTGGAACAGTGAGGCTGAGGTATGTTAGACCCTTCCCAGCTGAAGACCTGCTGAAGGTCTTGGATGGAGTAAAGGCGGCAGGTGTGATAGAATTCGGGTACTCCTTCGGATCACCTTATGGCACAGGCTCATTGTACCACGAGGTAGCTACGACTCTATACGAGGCTAATTCGAAGCCCGAACTATTGGACTTCCTCTTTTTGGGAGGAAGGGAGCCAACCGTTGAACACTTCACAAGGGTAGCAGAAATGGTGACTGATTCAGTTCACAAGAAACCTCAGAAGAAGGCCTACTGGCTAACTCTAAGAGGTGAGGATATATGAGCACTCAGATAGCATTCAGAAGCGTAAAGGAAATACCACCCATAGACTACTACACCTCCGGAAGGAGGACATGTGCCGGATGTGGACCAGCAATAGGATATAGGCTGATATCCAAAGCAGCTGGACCAAACACTATATTCATAGGTCCAACTGGATGCATGTATGTGGCGAACGCTCACCAATTCCTGACATCTCCATATGCAGTTCCATGGCATCATACTCAGTTGGGAGGAGGAGGAGGAGCAGCCATAGGTGTGGCGTCGGCTTTGAGAACCCTCATGTTAAAGGGGAAGAGGAAGGTTGAGGATGTTAACGTTATCGTCATGGGCGGAGACGGAGCAATGGCAGATATAGGCCTTTCCGGCCTCTCCATGGGTCTATCCTACGACTACCAGAGAGTCCTATACGTAATATACGACAACGAAGCATACATGAACACTGGTGTGCAAGCATCAAGCACTACTCCATGGGGAGCAACAACAACATTCACGCCGGCAGGAAAAGTTAAGCCGTTGGGTAATACGAGATATAAGAAAAACATGGCATTAGTAGCAGCGGCTCATCCAAAGGTAAAATACGTTGCGACAGCAACACTATGGCCTCCGCTTGACTTGATGAACAAGGTTCATAAAGCCCTCAACTCTGGAGGACCCTCACTGATACATGTTCTGTTGCCATGCCCCAAGGGATGGTTCACCTCTCCGGCAGATACCGTGAACCTATCGAAGCTCGCCATTGAAACCGGAATGTGGGTACTATGGGAGCAGAGTGAAGGGCACTTCAAGCTGAACTACAGACCGAAGCCAAGGAAGCATGTTAGAGAATATGTGAGCCTGCAGGGAAGATTCAGTCATCTGAAGGACGAAGACATCGAGAAGCTAGATAAGATGATCGAGGAGGAATGGGCATTCTGGGAAGAATCAGCTAAGGTGGGCAGGCTAATTGTCCCATATTAATTTTTTTTTCACATAAAATTTATAATAAAAAATTTTTTATATGACCCTCTAAATCATCCATTTATAATTAAATTAAAAAATGGTGGTCTGTTTGGATGTAACTAAAACAAAGCAAAGATGGGTAATCCTAGTAGGAGCATTAATCGTGATGATGTTCATCAGCATCTATCAGTACTCCTGGTCGCTATTCGCTTCGGGAATAAAATCGGACCTGAAGTGGGAGATGACAACCATTCAAGTAGCTTTTACTCTCTATACTTATGGTGCCACATTTATTCAGCCATTCTCTGGATATTTTGCTGATAAATTCGGTCCAAGGACAATAGCAATAATCGGTGGTTTATTGGCCTCGGCGGGATTCTTGCTAAGCTCCACAATAACTTCCCCCCTTCAGCTCTATTTATACTATACACTAGGCTCAATAGGAGTAGGTATGCTTTACGGAATTTCAGCAGCAACCGCTGTTAAGTGGTTCCCAGACAGGAGAGGGCTGGCAACCGGTCTCGTCACCTTCGGCTTCGGTGCTGGAACGGCATTATTCAACCTGCCATTCCAGGCATGGATAACAACTTATGGAGTAAAAACGACTTTCCTCTACGTTGGAATATTGATGTTGATCTTCATATTACCATTCACATTCTTCTACAAGTACCCTGAATTTGTAGCAAAACAGCAGAAACCTGAAGAAAAGAAGGAAGAGAAGAAAGAAGAGAAGAAAGAGGATACAACGAACTGGAAATGGTATGAAATGCTTAAGACCCCCAGTGGTGGGTCATATACATTTCATTCACCATCGTTGCAGCAATCGCTCTATTATTCGGGGCACAGGTAAAGCCAATGGCAAAGGAGAATAAAATACCTCAAGCTGTTCTCAACATCGTCCTTGTGGCCTATCCTTTGGCCAACGGTTTCAGCAGGATATTGGGAGGCTGGATCTCAGACCTCATTAAGAACAGACAGATGACAGGAATGATCTTCTATCTGCTAGCAGGGATATTCATGCTAGCTCTGGGTGTCACGGCGAAAAACCCAACTGGCTTCGCAGCCTTCGTCGTTCTATCGATGCTGTTTGCAGGATACGTCTTCGCATTCAATCCCGCAGTAATTGGAGATTTCTATGGACCGAGATACTCAACAACTAACTATGGAATAACTTATACTGCGAAATCATGGGGAGGTTTGATATCTGGCTATATAACCGCATGGCTTCTGGTGACTTTCGGAAGCTACACTTACTCAATAATGGGGCTTGGAATTGGAGCGCTAATAGCTGCCGTTTTGGTTAGCCCGTGGGTCCTCAAGAAACCCAAGAAGAAAGTGCCTACAGCCTCCGCACAAACTCCTTCAACTCCGGCAACTCCCCAATCCCAAAGCAAATAATCTTCTTTTTTTAACTTTTTTATAAGATTGTCAAAAACTCACTACAATTTCTCCATCATCTTGAGGGATACATCGATAAATTTTTCTTCCCTATCTTTCATGTCTACAGTTATTCCAAGCACCTTTCTTAGCTTTGTATCATCTAGAAGCCATTTTCCTTCAAGGAATGCAGGACCTTTCCATTCAGTTTCAACTTCAATGATTTCTGCCCTAGAGCCGTACCTTTCAGCGATCTTCTTCAGAACATCTTTCCAGCTAAGGTAGAAACTGGAAATGTTAAAAACTTCTCCTAAATTTTTATCCAACTCAAAAGATTTCTCAGTAGCTATGGATAGGTCATCGGTATATACAATGCTTCCTCCGGAATCTGAAGGTAAAAGGACTTTATCTTCTTTCTTTATTTTTGAGAGGATTTCTCTGTACGTCTTACCAGGTGCTCTTTCATTGCTGAAAGCCCACCAAATTCGGAAGATAGTTACAGGAAGTTGCTTTTGATGGCGATAATACATCAATAGCTTCTCCACGTAGAGCTTCATGAGAGCATGAACAGGGGCCCTCGATTTTTCAATCAAAAGAGGATGGTCTTCGGAGATTGGATGAAAAGTAGGTACTCCGTATATTACCGAGCTACTATAGAAAACTAGCCTCTTAACTCCGGAGGCAATTCCCCACCTGCAAAGCGCCTCGGTGCCAATGAGATTCTCTTCAATGTTTTCTACCAAGTCTTCGGAGAAGTTCCAGGCAGCGTGAACTATGTAGTCTACTGTTCCAATTTCTTTCAATAGATCGATATTACCGATTTTCCCCTTATTGTTTTTATCCCTTCCATGCTGTGACTATCGGCAAGAGGGTCTAAGACAAATACATCATACCCTTTTCGAAGAAGATACTCCGCAACTTCTCTCCCTAAAAAACCAGCTCCTCCTGCTACAAGCACCTTCACAGTCCTTCACCCATATCAGTATATATAACCAAATGATATAAACTTAAAAACGGAAAAACAGCTATGTTAATGCTACAATATTTGAAACTTCAAGTTAAGCGAGAGTTTTCCACCAAATCTGAAATTATGAGGTAACGAACTTGCTGAAAGGATCGGAAGCATTCCAGTTGCTTCATCCAACTTTGTTGAATGTTATTCAGAAATACGGATATCTATCTCCGACCCCAGTTCAGAGGAAAGCGATTCGAGCGATATTGGAAGGAAGAAATACCATCATATCCGCACCAACGGGAAGCGGAAAGACTGAGGCTGCTCTCTTTCCGATTTTTTCAAAAATGTTGGGTGAGACTGGTTGGACTGGAGTGCCATATATGGTATATATCACGCCCACAAGAGCTCTCAATAGAGATATATTTATTAGAATGCGAGAGATCTCCACAGAAGTGGGACTTCGAAGCATAGTGAGACACGGAGACTCCTCTAGGAGGGAACGCAGAGACTTCAATGAAGGGAATTACCACTGGTTCATAACTACACCTGAGAGCTTCTCTATGCTCATTACGCACCCTGCTTCTAGAGACCTTCTGAAAGGAATTCGCTGGGTTGTTGTAGATGAAGTTCATGAGCTTATCGACAGCGAGAGAGGTTCTTCTTTATCTCTTTCTCTAGAAAGGTTAAGGAGGAAGAGTGGGAGTTTTCAATTTATAGCAATCTCAGCTACAATACCGAAGGTAGAGCTCGTGAAAAAGCTTTTCTCCTGTCCAGATTGCGTTTGGATTAAGGATGATAGTAAAAAAAGCATTAATATTGAAGTACACTCTATCCCGATTGAAGATAACGAAGGGCAAAATGAAGACAGAATAAAGTATATCATTCTAACTCTGAGAAAGATCATTGAAAGCAGCAGAAACGCGATAATATTCACCAATACTCGAGATACAGCAGAATTCTTAACATATAAATTCAGAGAGCTTGGTTACAATGACTTGGAAGTTCACCACGGTAGTCTCTCAACCGAAATGAGAACTAACGTTGAGAGAGGACTGAAGAATGGTTCACTGAAAGGGGTAATTGCTACTTCAAGCCTAGAGCTTGGAATCGACATAGGCTCGGTCGATTTAGTTGTTCAATATGGCTCGCCCAGACAAGTTCTTCGTTTGGCTCAGAGAGTTGGAAGAAGCGGACATACTCTTGGAAGAGAATCGAGGGGAGTGATTTTTTCTCCCAATGATTTATTCGATATGCTTGAATCGCTGGTTATAGCCCGTAGAACGGTATCCGGTAAATTCGAAGATCTATCTCTGCCATCAGAGCCCTTAGATGTTTTGCTTCATCAGGTTGTTGGTATAATTCTAGGGGGTGAAGCTAGGACAGCAGAAGGAATCCTGGAAATCATCCAGAAATCTTACCCATTCAGAAACACTTCGAAGGAGACGGTGGAGAAGGTCCTAGAGTTTGCATCTGCTATAGGATTGCTGAGGATAACCGAGAAAAAAGAAGTATTACCTGGGCGCAGATCGAGAGGTTATTATTTTTCCACCACTATGATTCCTGATACCAGAAAAATTGATGTTTATACAGTAGCAGGCGAGAGAGTAGGAACTCTCGATGCTGAGTTCGTCTTCTCGAAGCTTGAGGAGGAAAGCACCTTCATATTGAGCGGAAGGGAATGGAGAGTAGTGAGCATAGAAGATGATAAGCTAGTGGTTGAAGAGGTGGAGGAGCACAGAGGACTCCCACCTTCCTGGCTTGGAGATTTGATTCCAGTTTCTAGATGGGTTGCAAGGGAAGCGATAGCGCTTTTGAGGAGAATTTGTTTTGGGGAAAGTATCGAGAAGGTTCGTGCAGACTATCCAGCCATAACTGATACAGTTTATGACAATGTCAAGAAAGTGTGCAGAGATCACATGAATGATTTCCTAGTACCACACCATGAGCATGTAATACTTGAAGAAGGAGAATCGATACTGGTAATACACGTAGCTCTGGGGACCAAAGGTAATTTTGCCCTCTCATCGCTTCTGAGCAAATATATAGCATCTCACCTGGGAAAAAGGGTGCAGATCCAAAGCGATGCCTATAAGTTGTTCATCGATACTTCTGCTGGATTAGATATAAAAGATATAGAGAGCTCACTCTACGCTCTGGCTTCATTCAGCGATTTCGAGTTGGAGGAAATGCTCAGAGATTCTCTCAAAAACTCCAACGCCTTCAATTATAGGATGATCCAGGTAGCAAGAAAGATGGGAGCACTTGGCGAAAATTATAGTCTAAAGGATTCTAAAAAAATTCTCAGATATTATCGAGACACGGTGATAGGAGAAGAGGCGCTCAGGGAGATCATTTTTGAGAAAACAGAACTTAGTTCAGTTTTGTCTCTTTTAACTGGATTGAGAAATGGGAGGATAAAGATCCACAAACAACCAAAGAAAGGTCTCAGTCCTATAACAATCCATAGCACGAGGGGGGAAATGCCCATATCCTATTCTTTTGAGGCAATCCCTCAAGAAATTGGAATAAGAGTGTTAGAAAAAAGGATAATGGAAAAAGAAGTGATTTTGAAGTGTTTGAGTTGCGGTCATGAGACAAGAAGAAAAGTGAAGGATCTTCCAGATAGTATAATCTGTGAGAAGTGTGGTTCTAAAGCAATAGCGCCTATACCACCAGGCAATGCTGTTTTCTTGAACGCTGTGAGAGCTGGACTTTCCGGAAAAAGACTCCAAGGAAAAGACAGAGAGTATTTTGAAGATGCTGTGAGGAGAGCTAACCTAGTAATTTCACACGGGAAAATAGCGGTTATTGCTCTAACTCCTTATGGGGTTGGCCCTAAAGCAGCTTCAAGAGCTCTTTCCAAGCTTAAGCTTGGATGGAACGAATTTCTGAAAGCTCTCTACGACGAAGAGAGAAATTTCATTAAAAACAGAAAATATTGGGACTAGATCGCTTTTATCCCTGCATTCCCATCTTTTCATATTCTTTTTTCTTTCTTTCGAATTCTTCTCTGCTGGATATAATTTTAGCTGGAACTCCAGCAACTACTACTCCAGGAGGAATGTCCCTCGTGACAACTGCTCCAGAGGCCACAATAGAACCCTCTCCTATTTTAACCCCAGCAATAATGGTGGCGTTTGCTCCTATAGCTACGTTGTCTTCTACGACAACTCCCACCCATCTGGAACTCACAGGATATTTGTCATTTGTGAACACTACTCTGGGTCCGAGGAAAACATTTTTCCCAATAATAGTCAAAGGTGGGATATATACACCAGTCTCTATTCTAGCCCTCTCTCCAATTTTTACCCTTCCATCAATAACAGTATCTGTTCCTACTATACTTTCATCGCCGATCTCAGTATCTTCTCTGATAAGCACTCTGTGACCAGTTTCTACCTTATTTCCGATTTTAACCCTTTCATAGATAACAGAAAAGCTCCTTATTAAGCACATTTCACCAATTAAACTACCTTCGCTTTCTATCTCATTTGCAACTCCCATCTGCAAGTCCTTTATCCTCTTTCTAGTTGGGTATCCAATAATAACATCAGCATCAATAAAAGTTCCAGAACCGATTCTGCTGTTACCAAGAACTGCTGACCTTTCCCCCAAAAATACTTTTTCACCAATTGAAGCTTTATGAGATATGTTTTTCTCTCCTTTGAGCATTCAAATGCACCGTTTAAAGTTGACATTTAAAATAGAAATAATTATCGAGGATATAAAGATCTCGGGATTTATCGCTTTAGTAGCCTCAGATTTTATCGTAGGGGGCATCGCACTGATTAAAACTCATCATTATTCAAGCACTCGGCAAATAGCTCATTGCCCCCCAAAAGTATAAAACTACCTGTGGATTAAAAAACGTAGCGGGTGAAATAGCCATGGGAGGAAAGCAAAGGACAACGCTTTTCATGGGGGTTTCGAGCGCTACTGAAAGAGTACAGAAATCAGAAAGCGCTGGAGAAGAAAAAGGAAAGAAGAGTGGAAAGAAGGGCAGTGCGAAAACCTCTTGAAACTTTTATTTCTGGGTAAGGGTGGTGAAGCTTATATAGATCTGGAAATTTTGTTACCTTACTGTACGCTCGAAAACGAGCCTGATCTTCTCAGAGAAACTTTGAAGTCCAACATGATAGCAAGGTATTCTTCAATTTTCAAAGTATCCAAAATACTTCTCTATAACAGTAGAAAGATGCTCGAATGCAAAGAGCAGAAAGAGCGGTTAACTCTCTATCTTACTTTTTTCAGAACTCCACCATACCTAAGGAAAAAAATTTTTGGGAAAAGGAAAGAACTCCGTTATTCAGGTATAGCTTATCCTCTTCAAACACCAACGCATACATTAAAATCAAAACCTCAGATAGGCGAAATCAGAGAGGGCCTTGTTCTGAGAGTAAAACATGGAAAAGCTCTTGTAGAAGTTGGGCTAAAGGCTCCCATCTCAGTAAACCTTGACTCATTTGAAGCAATCGAAGGAAAAACAGTATTCTTAAAAGTGTCTTCTGTGAGTCCCCTTAAATTAGAGTTAACTAATAGACCAAAGGATTGGATAGGTTATGAAATAGAAGATGCTGGAAGGCTCGAAAGTTACTTGAGGAGAATTAAGGGAGAAAGAACAGTAATAGGAACTTCAAGGAAAGGAGAACCTGTGTGGGAGAATTGGAAAAAGATCGAGGAATCAATGAAGAAAACTGACCGAAAAGTTACGATCGTATTTGGGGAACCATATAGAGGGATATATGAGATAGCTAAAGACCTTTCTATCAACACAGATGATTTTTTTGATGGAATCTACAATTTTGTGAAGGATCAAGGAACGAAAACAATTAGAACTGAAGAAGCTATACCAATTGTGCTATCAGTAATTCACTTCATTAATGTTCACTCCTGAGCTATACGAAGATGGAGACACAGAACATTTATAGCGTTCTCAAATTATATATAAACCGGTGAATATCGATGATGAAAGTCGTTTTCACAGAAAAGGCACCGGCACCAGTGGGACCCTATTCCCAAGGAATATTGATTGAAGGAATAAAGTGTTCTCAAGATACTGATTGCAAACTCCTATTCATTTCCGGCATGGTCCCTATAGATCCAGCCACGGGGAAAGGAATTAGTGGAAACTTCGAGGAACAAGTGAGAAGAGTTATGTTGAATCTCAGAAGCGTATTGGAAGAAATCGGTGGAGATCTGAAAAACGTAGTTAAGGTCACGGTTTTTCTGAGCGATATCACTAAATTTGACTCTTTCAATAAGGTGTACGGTGAGTTTTTTAAGGATTATAAGCCAGCTCGCTCTGTTGTTGAAGCCAAGCCTCCGAGAGGCTTCGAAATAGAAATTGAGGCGGTAGCTTTCATCACACAATAAGAATAAGTTTTTACTAACTCACCTTGTCGAAGTTTTTATAAACTGCTATGGAGAAACTGCTAGAAGAGAGTCCCGGGATAAGATGATGTCAGGAACCGGGCTACTCTCGGCAGTTGGTGAACAATGGGGCATAGGAAGAAAAGTGCTCCAAGAAGAGGGAGTCTTGGAGTAAGACCAAGAAAGAGGGCTAGCAGTCTCATTGGCAGAGTTAGAAGCTGGCCAGAGGTAGTTGACGGTAGGATACACCCCCTCGGTTTTCTAGGCTATAAGGTTGGAATGACCCATGCTATGATAGTTGACGATAGGAAAACCTCTATGACATATGGAAAACTAATATTTATGCCAGTTACCGTGCTGGAAACACCCCCAATGATATTCGCCGGTATAAGAGCATACAGTTATGATATAAATAGTGGAATGCAACCGATGGCAGAGGTTTGGGCGGATCAATCCGCATTATCTTCAACCTACATTGATAGGTTGATAAAGAACTTCAATGGAGCAAAGGAAAATTCCCACGCTCTGGAAAAGATTGAGAGCTCATTAGCTAGCATTACAGAATTGAGAGCACTTTTGCTATCTCAGCCTGTGCTTGCAGGGGGAATACCGAAAAAGAAGCCTGAGCTGATAGAAGTAGCTTTATCAGGTAATGAGTTCAAAAAGCAGTTTGAGTACGCAGTTTCAATGCTAGGAAAACGTATCAGTGTAGGAGAAGTTTTTAATCCGGGCAGCTTTATAGACGTGATAGGTGTCACTAAAGGAAAAGGGTTCCAAGGCCCGGTAAAACGATTCGGAATTAAAGTTCTACCTAGATGGCACAAACATAGAAAAGCGGCAAGGAAAATTGGGGCTAGGGGACCTGGATTTGGCTCAGTTTCAACGGCACCGCAGGCTGGACAAATGGGCTTCCACCAGAGAGTCGATTACAACAAAAGAATCATATCGATAGGAGAAGTCTCTAAGTATGGAGAAGACCTGCTCAAGAAAATAAACCCAGTCAGCGGATGGCATAAATATGGTCTCGTGAAGAGTGATTACCTAATACTCGCCGGAAGTGTGCCTGGCGCAAGGAAGAGGCCTCTTATATTGAGATATCCAGTTAGACCTCCTCCATTCATACCAGAAGGAGTTCCAAAGATCGCTTACCTGCACGGTATTGGAGAGCTTTAGGTGATACAAAATGGTCGTCCTCATCAAATACATTCCGAGAGAAGTTGAAGTATTCTCTGCGAGCGGAGAATCAAAAGACAAGATAGCATTGCCTCCTGTATTTCACATTCCAGTAAGAAAAGATCTCATAAGAAGGGCTTTCCTTTCTGAGTTCACTGCTTCACTTCAGCCAAAGGGAAGAGATCCCATGGCAGGAAAAAGAACTCCCGCTGAAAGCCTCGGCGTTGGTAGAGGTCTCGCGAGAGTCCCAAGAATTCCTGGAACATCTATAGGAGCCCTTGCTAACATGACGGTGGGAGGCAGAATAGCTCATCCCCCCAGGGTGGAAGAAAAGTTACATGAAGAAATAAACAGAAAAGAAAAGAAGCTTGCTACAGCATCAGCGCTGGCAGCTACTTCATACACAAAGCTTGTAGCAGCGAGGGGACATTTATTTGATTCTGCGAATCTTCCGGTGTTAATAGAAGATGAAGTAGAAAAAGAGATTACTAGGGCAGTTCTAGCAAGAGAGCTCCTCAAAAAGCTGGGATTGTGGAAAGATGTGGAGAGGGCCTATGAAAGAACAAGAATAAGGGCAGGAAAAGGAAAGATGAGGGGAAGGAGATATGTTGAACCGAAGAGCATCCTCTTCATACTATCATCAACAAAAAGTCCTATGTCGATGGCAGTTAGGAACTTGCCAGGAGTAGACGTCGTTACTGCTAAAGAAGTTTCTGTCCTGCATCTTGCTCCCGGGGGAGTTCCTGGAAGGCTCACTGTGATAAGCAGAGGAGCTCTAGAAGAGCTCAACAATAGGTTTAAAGAACTGGTGGTGGTAAGGAGTGAGTAATTCTGAACAAAACCTCTTATACCCTATTCACACAGAAAAAGCTCTGTATTACATTGAAAAATTCAATACAATCGTCTTCACAGTTAAAAGGACGGCTACCAAGCATCAAATAAAAGAAGAGTTCGAGAGGAGATTTGGGGTAAGAGTTGAGAAGGTCAGGACTTTAATAACTCCGAAAGGAGAGAAGAGAGCTTTAATTAAAATTGCACCCGAATTCAGCGCGGAAGAAATAGCCACGAGGGTTGGTCTGCTCTGAGGTGATAATGAATGGGAAAGAAGATTCTATCGCAGAGAGAGGGGAGAGGTTCTCCTACGTTCAGAGCTCCTACTCATTTGAGAGTTGCTCCAGCAAAGTATCCAGAGCTTCCTTCAGATAAAACATTCAAAGGGATAATAACTAACATTATTCATGATCCTGGAAGATGGACACCTCTCGCTGAGATTAAGCTGGAAAATGGTGTTATCTTCTACTCACCAGCATCTGAGGGGAGCTATGTCGGACAGATTGTGGAAATGGGACCTGGCGCAAAAATCTCCAATGGGAATATACTACCTCTCTCAGCAATCCCAGAGGGAACGCAGATATTTAATATCGAACTTCGTCCGGGAGATGGAGGAAAGCTTGTAAGAACGGGAGGAGGATATGCGCAGATAACGGGCAAATCCCTGACCACAGTTACCGTTGTTCTTCCGAGTGGAAAGGTGAAAGAGGTCGATGCCAGAGCGAGAGCAACGATAGGAGTAGCAGCCGGTGGAGGAAGAATAGAAAAACCATTGATGAAAGCTGGCAACTCTTATTATAAATGGAAGGCGAAATCAAGACCTTGGCCGAAGGTTAGAGGAGTAGCAATGAACGCAGTCTCTCATCCCTTCGGTGGAGGAAGCCACCAGTCAGAGAGCAAACCCACCACTGTATCGAGAAGAGCTCCTCCCGGAAGGAAGGTTGGGCATATAGCTGCAAGGAGGACTGGAAGGAGAAAAGGAAAAGTCCAGAGAACAATGTGAGAGTTCCTCGCGGAATGATCGTTTTTAATTATACCTGAATTAACTTCATGATGAAGGGTGCAAACTGAGACCGCAGGTGGTAAAAACGGTTAAAGCGTATAGAGTTTTCTACACATCTTTTTATGAGAGCGAACATGAGAAAGTGAAGGAGATATTAAGGGAAATTGTTGGTATCGAACCAATCGAACATAAGTCATTCATAGGAGAATTCAGATATCTTGAATTCAAGAGTGAGTCTTTGAAGCCTGGGTTGGAAGCGAAAATATATGAAGCATTAGCATCTATTTTAGGGAAAGATAAGGGAATAAAAGTAGACTATATAAACGTTTGAAGTGAACTCTTTATTAAAGAATTAAATTTTCCTTTCCTGTCTTCTCAGAGCAAAGGATTATAAAGTGAAAAAAATGTCTGCGAACCAGATAAAGGACAACATGGTGGAGAAAGACCAGATCGTCGAAAAGGTCTATGAAATTTACGATAGGGCTTACGAAAGAATCCAAGCTGTCAGGAATCCAAGAGAGGCAAAGCGAATACTGAGAGAAAGATACAAGTTAATTGTGGATGAAGACATGATCACACTGGTATATTCTTCGTTCATAGAAGGTATACCTGTTCTATTTGAGGGACCTCCTGGTACAGGAAAAACCGAAATAGGTGAAGCTCTTCTCAGCCTCTGGGCTGGAAGAAAAGCCTTCGTTCTCCCGTGCAGTGAGAACTACGATGAATATAGAGTAATAGGAGATTTTCATCCTTTGAGGGCATATCGGGAGGGCTTCAACGAGCAATCATTTATACCGAGACCTCTTCTCGCAGCACTTATACTAGATAGCGGCGTCTTAATCGATGAAATAAGAAGAAGCAGTGAAGAGTTTCAGAATTTGCTATTGGACATAATAGATAAAAGAAGGATTATAATTCCAGAGCTCAAGAGAGTTTACAGGTCGCTTGGTGAAGGGTTCCAGATCATTTTTACCAGTAATCCAGACGACTTAGCTCAGAATGAGTTGAGCGATGCATTCCTGAGAAGGGTAGTGAGAGTAACGTTCAGCTATCCGAGCTTCAACAAAGAGCTCGAAATACTTAAGCTCAGACTGGGAGAAACGTTCGAGCTCTATGATGAATTTACGATGAATGCGGCATTGAAAGCAGTTGAGGAAATGAGGAAGAGCGATCTCCTCTATAAGCCTGGGGTTGCTGACATGGTGAGATGGATGGCAATAGGAGCTAGGATAGCTAAATTGAGAAGCCATAGTAAAGTCACGAGGGAAGATCTAATTGATGTGGCCAAGGCAGTTCTGATAAAACGTCCCGAAGAAGAGAGTTTGGTATTGGAAATAATCGAGTCTCATCTTCCAGGCTAAGGGTCATAGAAATGGAGAGCAAAAGAAACTCAGATGAGCTTTCAGAAGTTCAGGATGAAATTATCAGAATAACCAAGATTGCTAATGCTATGCGGGACATGGGAACTAAGATAGGCACTGACCAGATTGAGAGAGCAATAAGGCTATATAGGACAGCAAAAACCCTTAGCCAGTATAGTTATTTTCCATTGTTCAAAGTCCTTGAGGGCGTCTTCGTTAAAAAGAAGAACGACTTTATCAAGCTCGAGAAAGCTTTTCTCTCAGCAGAAGAAAAAAGAAGTTTGGGAAGTGAGAGCCCCAGGATTGTCGACGATTATAGGAGAAAAATTCGTTCAAACAAAAGCATAAATGTTGCAGGAAAAAAGGAAAAAACAGAGCTATCGTGGAAGGAAGTAGAAAAACTGAGCATGAAAAAATTGAAAAGGATGAAGTTGGACACAACAGAAAACGTAGAAAAACTGAATATATACAGATTAGTCGAAACTCTCTGGAATTATTATAGAACCGGTAACCATGGCTACATAGAAATGCTTGAAGACCAGCTAGCCAAAAACTCTCAGAAAAGGAAAGGGATATATGATAATAAGGAAGGACTCTCGATCGGAAAAAGGTACAACTTGGTGGAAAAGGCTGTTGAGAAACTCGTTGTGAATCCAGAGGACCCACATGCCCTCGCAATACTTTCAAACGAGATAGGGGAGAAATTCGCCATAGACGTAATAAGATTTTTGATCCTTTCTGGCAAAAAGTCTCTGGCAGAGCATTTATCCTCAAAATTCATTTCTGTAGCGGTCTCGCGGACTAGAGAAGGAAAAAAGAGGACGAGAGAAAAAACCTCGAGATTGGATTTGAGGAAAATGCTTTTTCTTTCCATGAGGAGCAATTATCCTGTACCAATATACGTGGATCAGAAAAAAAGCAGAGGGGTAGTCGTTCTTGTAGACAAGAGCGATAGCATGAGGAAGCACTACGCCGAAGCTGTAATGCTTGTAGCTTCTCTCTTCTATAGCATAAGAAAAATCTACTTGTTTGATGAAGATATCAAACCGATTTCTCTCAAGAGATGGCACTCAAAGAGATACTTGATTGAGGAGATAATTAAATCAGGTGTTTCTGGCTATACAAATATAACCAGAGCCCTTAAGAAACTAGAAAATACATTGAGACCGGGAGACCACCTTATCGTAATAAGCGATATGGAGCAAACCATTGCTGATGAATCGTATATAACTGCTATAAATAGACTTGAGAAGAAAAATGTCAAGATAACTTTGTTTACAATCGAAAAACACATTTCCCAACTTAAACAACTTCTCGATCCCGGAGTGAAGATCTATCCGATGGATTATTCGGAGTCTAAAATCTTTTTGAGAGATTTCTAGCAGATAAGGTGAGACTTATAAACCGGGAATCAAAAACCTTTTAACGCAAGTTTAAATTGGTTTAGGTCCCTAAGGACCTGATGCTTAAATAAAAAATTTGAAGGGAAGCTGGCTATGAGTGACATAGAGATCGATAGCGAGTGGAAAGGAATAAGATATAGAGGTTACAGTATAGATAAACTACTAGACATACCTATGGATGATTTGGTAAAGCTATTTCCGGCCCGAGAAAGAAGGAGCATATTGAGGGGTTTCACTCCTGAGCAGATTAAGTTTCTTCAAAAAATAAGAAGATCTAGAAAGATATCTAAGAAGGTTATAAGGACACATTTGAGAAACATGATAATATTACCAGAGATGCTCGGTTTAACCATTGCTGTTTACAATGGTAAAGAATTCATTCCAGTGAAGATAACACCTGAAATGCTGGGAAAAAGACTAGGAGAGTTCTCTCCTACAACAAAATCTGTAAAACACGGAGAACCTGGACTGAAAGCAACAAGGAGCTCCATGTTTACGGCTCTGAAGTGAGGCTGATTCAATATGGGTTCTTGGAGGTACAGTGTGAAACTCGAAAGCGAGAAAAACATCGCCAAAGCTGCTATAAGAGATGCTCAAATAAGTCCGAAGAAAGTGATCAACTTAGCGAGGGCAATTAAAGGCATGAAAACCGAGGACGCAAAAAAATTCCTAGAAAGAGTGATAAGAAAGGAAGAGGCGGTACCGAGCTGGGTTCACTCGAAGAAGATTCCACATAGATCTGGCTTAGGAGATAAATGGGGAATACCAATGGGTAAGTATCCAGTTAAGGCTGCTAAGATATTGTTGAAGCTAGTACGGAGTGCAGAAGCAAATGCTGAGAATAAGGAATTAGATCCAGAGAAGCTGAGAATAATTCATATTTCTGTCAAAAAAGGATATGTGCTTAAGCGTTACATGCCGAGGGCATTCGGAAGATCTACTCCTAAGTACAGGAGACATTCGAATATAGAAATAATTGTGAGAGAAGAAGGGTAGGTGGTCTGAATGGTTAACGTTAAGAGGTACTTTATTGAAAAGTCGATGTCTTTGGTAAAAGTCGATGAGTACCTTGCAAAACAGTTTTACAGAGCTGGTTATTCAGGTGTTGATATTTATAGGACGCCTCTCGGTACAAGAGTAGTAATAAAAGTAGAGAGACCTGCCTTGATTATAGGAAGGCGCGGTCAGACGATCAAGAATCTATCGACGATATTTGAGAATTACTTTGGGTTGGAGAACCCCCAGATAACGGTCATGCCTGTAGATAACCCCGATTTGGATGCTAGAACCGTTGCTTTTAGGCTCGCTGTCTCGCTTGAAAGAGGATTTCATTTCAGAAAGCTAGCCTTTGCTGCTCTCAAGAGGATAATGGCAGCTGGAGCTATCGGGGCAGAGATCATCATAAGCGGGAAGATAACCAGCGAGAGGGCAAGATATGAGAAGTTTAGGGCCGGAAAGGTTTACAAGACAGGTGAACAGGCGACCTACATTGTAGATAAGGCAGTTGCTCATGCTCTACTCAAACCCGGGATATATGGAGTTAAAGTCATAATAGTCAAACCCCAGAGAACCAAAGATACGCTGATGATTAGGTCTCCTGAGGAAGCAGGAATAAAACTGGAAGATTTTGCCAAAAAGGAGAAGGAAGAGAAAGCAGCCTTGACAGAGGAGGAACCTTCGTTTCCTGAAGAAGAGAAAATAGGAGGAAATGAAGAGGTGAAGACCGATGAGCCTCAAGCCTGATGAAATAAGAAAAATGACCCAAGAAGAGAGGGAGAATAGGTTAAACGAGTTGAGACTTGAGCTTATGAAAATGGTTATGCAGGCCCATGTAGGAACAATAGACAATCCAGGAAAAATAAGACCTCTGAGGAAGACCATTGCCAGGATCATGACTATACAGACTGAAGAGAAGAGGAAAGGTGAAAAGAAGTGAAGAGGATCAGCTATTCGGAGATTTTGGGGGCTGAAGCTCTCGTAACTTATTCCGCAGATCCTTCATTAATAGGAAAACGTGGAACAATAGTGGGAGAAGGGAAAAATATTGTGAGATTAGCGGATGGGAAAAGAGAATTGAAGCTGCTTAAGTGGAACGTAATGCTTGATATAGTGACACGAAACGGAGAAAGGAAGGTGATTTCTGGAATGGAAATACTCGGGAGACCGGAAGAACGGTCAAAGGAGATCATCAGAAGAAAGAGGTGAACATGATGCCGAAGAAAAAGGAAGTCAGAAATCCTGGCATAGTGGGGATTTCCTTACCTTCGAGGAAATGCGAGGATCCAAACTGTCCTTTCCATGGAAATATAAGAGTCAGAGGGATGATATTCCAGGGAAAGATAATATCGGACAAAATGGACGGAACTGTAGTAGTAGAGCATGATTATCTAAGCTATGACAGGAAGTACAGGAGATATGAAAGAAGGAGGAGCAAAATACATGCTCATTTGCCTCCATGTTTGGACATAAAAGTGGGAGATGTGGTGATTGTGGGAGAGACGAGACCGATAAGCAAGACTGTCTCATTTGTAGTGTTAGGTAAAACAGGGTAAGGTGAAAGAAGATGGTAAAAAGAGGAGCAGTAGCACTTTCTGGGAAAAAGGTCTCAGCAGGTTTGCAGGTTGGCTCTTACGTCAATGTTTCTGACAATAGTGGAGCAAGAGTAGCAATGATCATAGGTGTCCCTGGCTATAGAGGAAGGCTCAGGAGAGTTCCTCAAGCTGGTGTTGGGGATAAGGTGATAGTCTCAGTAAAGAAGGGTATACCGGAAATGAGAAAACAGATATTACCAGCTGTCATCATTAGGCAGAAGAGACCCTTTAGGAGAAGCGATGGGACCTGGGTCAGCTTCGAAGATAATGCTGTTGTGATAATAACTCCTGAAGGTACATTGAAAGGGAGCGAGATAAGAGGACCAGTAGCAAGAGAAGCGGTAGAAAGATGGCCGAGAATAGCAAATATGGCTTCAATAATTCTGTGAGGTGCTTGAAAGATGTCCATGACTAAAAGTATTCATCCCAAGAAACAGAGAAAATTCTTATTCCAAATGCCTCTTCATCTTAGGAAAAAACTTGTTGTGGCACCTCTTTCGAGAGAATTGAGGGAAAAACATGGAGTGAGGAACATGTCAGTAAAAGAGGGTGATACAGTAAAGGTTGTAAGAGGAGATAATGTAGGCAAAGAGGGTAAAGTTGTTAAAGTTAATAGAAAGAGAGGGTGGATATTTATAGAAGGACTTACTAGGGAAAAGGCTAGCGGAACTCCTGCTTTTATTCCAATTCATGCGAGCAAGGTAGTTATAACCAAGCTAGACCTCAAGGATAAAGAGAGAAAAGCGATAATTGAGAGGAAGACAGGAAAAGCAGTTGAGGAGGAAGAGAAGAAGGAAGGTGATAAACAATGACAAGAATGGGAGGCAGTAAACATCTTAGGAGCTACGAGGCACCAACTTTCTGGCCTATAAGCGTAAAGGAGCGTCATTGGACCATAAAGCCGATACCGGGCCCACATCCGATCAGGAGGTCTATGCCTCTTGGCATCTTGTTAAGAGATGTACTTAAGCTCGCTACAACTGGAAGAGAAGTGAGAAAAGCGCTATCTAAAGGTCTTGTGAAGATAGATGGAAGGGTGAGGAAGGACTATAGGTTCCCATTAGGTTTCATGGACGTGATCGAAATCGTTCCAGCTAAAAAATTCTATCGATTGATTCCAGATGAGAGAGCTTTCATGAAGCCCATTGAAATAAACGAGGAAGATTCTAAACTTAAGCCGCTAAGGATCGAAAACAAAACAACCGTGAAAGGAGGATTAATCCAGCTGAACTTGTTCGATGGGAGCAACATATTGCTTCCTAAGGAAGGTGAACTCCCCTTCAACGAGGAAGTAACGACCTTATCGACTGTTCTCCTATCCATCCCCGATAAGAAGATCATCGATTATTTCCCCCTAGCGGAAGGTATGTACGCGATAATCGTTGGTGGAAAAAACATAGGTGCTAGTGGAAAGATTGTAGAGATCAAGAAAGGAGAAAGGAAAAAAATGAGCCTTGTAACAATGAAGAGGGGCGACGGTTCTCTCGTTCAGACAAGCTTGGACAAAATATACGTAATAGGAAAAGAGAATCCTGCTATTAGGATAGAGTAGGTGGTGTGAAGTGATTGTAAAAGAAGAAGCTCTCAGCGATCGAATCTCTGAAATCTTGAAGAGATGGGAGACAAATCCGATGTTGAGACCTAGGATAGCAAAAGTTACCGTCAACGTGAGTCTTGGGCAAGGAGGAGAAAGACTCGCAAAAATAGCTCAGGTTATCGCGGAGATAACCGGTCAGGAGCCGAGCTATAGAAAGGCTAAGAAAACAATTAGAGATTTCGGCATAAGGAGAGGGGAAAATATAGCAGTTGCAGTAACACTGAGAGGAGAAAAAGCGGAGAACTTCCTTAGGAAAGCATTGGAAGCTGTAGGAAATAAGATAAAATATTCTAGCTTTGATGACTTTGGAAACGTTTCATTTGGTATAAAAGAGCATATTAGCATTCCCGGAGTGAAGTATGACCCAGAAATCGGAGTCTTCGGCATGGATGTTTGCATTACTATTGAAAGACCAGGTTACAGAGTAATGAGGAGAAAAGCGAAAAAAGCTAAGAGAGTTCCCAGAAGGCACAGGGTTAATAGGGAAGAAGCTGTAGCCCTTTTGGTTTCCCAATATAATGTGAAAATAGTTTGAGGTGTAATGAATTGACCAAATATGTTACTCCGAGAGAAAGAAAATATGGGAAAGCTGTCATAAAATGTCAAAGATGCGGCTCAAGAAGAGGGGTTATTAGGCGCTATAATATTTACCTATGCAGGCAATGCTTCCGAGAAGTCGCATATGAGATGGGCTTCAAAAAATATAGTTGAAAAGGTGGATTACCAATGGTAGTAGTGGACCCTCTGGCGAATGCCTTAAACACGATAACTAACTCGGAAAAAAGAGCTAAAAAAGAGGCTATAATAGCACCTGCCTCACGAATGATAATAGAAGTGCTAAGGTTACTCCAAAGAGAGGGATATTTAGGAGAAATCGAGTATATAGATGATGGTAGACAAGGAAAAGTCAAAGTACAGTTGCTAGGTAGAATCAATAAAGCAGCTGCTATAAAACCAAGATACAGTATCAAGAAAACAGAGCTAACAGACCTTCCCCACTGGATAAAGAAGAAGTTGCCTTCAAGAGAAATCGGGATACTCATAATCTCTACTCCAATGGGGATCTTGTCTTCTAAGGAAGCATTGGAAAAGGGAACTGGCGGAGTAATATTAGGATATGTTTACTGACCGGGGTGGAACAAGAAATGACTAAAGCTGTTAAGGTCACAAGGGTTATTGAAATCCCCCAAGGTATCTCAGTATCTGTCGATGGGAAAAAAGTGGTGGTAAAGGGACCAAAAGGAAAGGTTGAAAGAGATTTTTCCCACGCTATAGGAGTAAATATATCCCAAGAAGAGAATAAAATCGTAGTTGAAACGCATTTTGCTAACAGGAGGAAAAAAGCTCTCGTGGGAACAATAGCGTCTCATATCGAGAACATGATAGAGGGAGTCAGCAAGGGTTATACGTATAAGCTCAAGATCATATTCTCACACTTCCCGATTTCTGTCGAAGTCAAGGGAGATAAAGTATTTATAAAGAACTTTCTCGGAGAGAAAGCTCCGAGAGTAGCGAAGATACTCCCCGGTGTAACCGTTAAGGCGACAAAGGAAGATGTGATAGTTGAAGGGGTCGATATAGAAGCTGTAGGACAGACTGCCGCCAATATAGAAAGAGCTACGAAGATCAGCGAGTTCGACAGGAGAGTATTCATGGATGGGATTTACATTTATGAAAAAGGTGGTTCGCAATGAATGAATTGAAGAGACTTAGACTGAAGCTGAAGAAAGAAGTGCCCGAGTTTCATCGTAGACTTTACCATGAATTTGCTAAATTCGAGAATAAAGATAGATGGAGAAAGCCCAAAGGAATCGACAATCCCATGAGATTGAGGTTGAAGGGATTCCCCCCAATAGTCAGAATAGGGTATAAGAATCCTGAAGCAATAAGAGGGCTTCATCCATCTGGACTATTTCCCGTTGTGATCGAAAACGCCTCCCAAATAGGAGGACTGGATCCCAAGAAGCATATAGTTTACCTGTCTCAAAGGCTTGGCAAGAAAAAGAAGATTCAGTTGGTTAGGATTCTGAAAGAAAAAGGCTTCAGGATCGCGAATGAGTTGGAGGTGGCTGAGAGTGAGTGATCTCACACTTCAAAAGAGAATAGCGGCAGAACTTTTGGGCGTTGGAATATCTAGAGTCAGGATTCTCGCTAGTAAGGAAGATGAGATGGAGGAAGTGGAATCTGCTATAACAGCCGACGATGTGAGAAAGCTCATAAAGCGTGGACTGATCACTGCAATTCCAGCTAAGGCTAACAGTAGAGGAAGGTGGAGAAGGCTCAAAGGGAAGTCGAAAAGCCAAAGGAGAGGATATGGCTCGAGAAAAGGAACAAAGACTGCCAGAAGCGATCCAAAGAAAGAATGGGTAAGCAGAATCAGAAAGATGAGGAAATATCTGAAGTACCTCAGAGATAAGAAAATGATAGATGCCAAGACATATAGGAAGTATTACATGCTCGCAAAAGGAGGAGCATTCGCTTCTCTTTCTGCTTTGAGGTCACATATAGAAAAGGAAATGGCAGCTTCGAGGAGGTAATTCATATGGTAGGAGGAGCCAAGTACAAGATAGCTAGAAAAAGGAGAAGAGAGGGAAAAACGAACTACAGGAAGAGATATGTTCAAGTCCTTTCGAAGAAACCCAGGCTCGTAGTAAGAAGGAGCAACAAATATATTGAAGCTAAAATCGTGGATTTCAACATAAAGGGCGATATCGTTAAGGTTTCTGCCCACAGCATTGAGCTTATAGATAAATACGGATGGTTGGGCTCCGGTTCTTCGACGATGGCAGCTTACCTCACCGGATATCTGCTTGGAAAAAGAGCTCTGGAAAAGGGAATTCAGGAAGCAGTTCCTGATATCGGTCTCAGGAGACCTACAAAGGGGAGCAGAGTTTTCGCTGTGATAAAGGGGGCTAAAGACGCTGGACTTAATGTTCCAGCCTCCGAGGAAGTCTTTCCAGGAGAAGACAGGATAAAGGGAGAGCATGTTTCAGCTTATGCAAAAACATTGAAGGAAACTTCTCCTGAAATCTACCAAAAACAGTTTTCCCTCCTGTTAAAGAAGGGGTTAGAACCGGAGAGATATCCTGAGCATTTCGAGGAAGTATTGCAAAAGATAAAGGAGAGTAAAGGAGGAGAGTGAAAGTGGCATTAGAAGGAGAAAGGGTCTCATTAGAAGAATGGATTCCTAAGACAAAAGTAGGAAAAATGGTAAAGGAAGGAAAAATAACAAGCATGAGAGAGCTATTTGAGCAAAATCTCCCAATTCTCGAGCCGGAAATTGTGGATTTTCTCCTCCCGAACTTAACGCATGAAGTAATAGATGTCGGAATAGTCCAGAAGCAAACTGATGCGGGCGAGCTTTCTAGGTTCAAAACGGTTGTAGTCATAGGAAATGGGGAAGGCTTTGTGGGGATTGGGACTGGAAAGGCTAAGCAATTGAGGTTTTCAATTGAAAAAGCGATAATCAATGCGAAACTCAACATAGTTCCTGTTAGGAGGGGATGCGGAAGCTGGGAGTGCCTCTGTGGAACTTCTCATAGCGTCCCGTTCAAAACAGTTGGTAAGAGTGGGAGCGTAGAAGTAGTGCTCTATCCAGCACCGAAGGGAACGGGGCTTGTTGCAGGCGATATAGCAAAAACAGTCCTGAGGCTGGCTGGCATAAAAGACGTTTGGTCAAAGACTTTCGGAGAGACTAGAACTACATATAACTTCGCTAAAGCCACCTATAATGCTCTCAAGAATACTTATAAATTCGTAACAGTGGAGGATTGGAAGAAGTAAGAGGGGAAGAAAAATGGAAGCCGAGAAAGTTGCTGTCAGACAGGGAAGTGGAAATCTCATTGCCATTATCAGGCTTAAGGGGAGAGTGAATATCAAGGAGGAAGAGGAGAAAACGCTTCAACTATTGAGATTGAAGAAAAAGTACAACATGTCCATCTATCCAAAAGACTTACCTGGATTAGACGGTATGTTGAATAAAGTGAGGCATTTGGTTACTTGGGGTGAAATAAACGAGGAGACTTTAGAAGAGGTCTTGAGAAAACGTGGCAGGATTTCTGGAAATAGGAGATTGAACGATGCTGCTCTCAAGGAGCTGTTCAATATCGATTCTGTCCATGTGCTTGCTCAGAAGATATTCAATGGAGAAATAAAATTGCATGAACAAGAAAAGATAAAACCCATATTCAGACTGCATCCTCCCAAGGGTGGGTTCAAGAGAAG
Source organism: Fervidicoccus sp. (assembly GCA_002899805.1). Taxonomy (GTDB): domain Archaea; phylum Thermoproteota; class Thermoprotei_A; order Sulfolobales; family Fervidicoccaceae; genus ARK-14. The sequence continues at coordinate 10,311 of POCB01000075.1, read as the reverse complement.
CACGAGGAAATATTTCGAAGTTGGGGGGGAGCTCGGTTACAGAGGAGATGCAATAAATGAACTCATCAGAAAAATGATCTAAGGGGTGGCTTCAGTGGTAGTCAGGTTCAGGAAAAAGAGCAGAAAGCTCAGGGGAAGAACGAGGACGATGGGATGGGGAAGGATAGGGCAGCATAGGAAGAAAGGATCGAAGGGAGGAAGGGGAGCGGCTGGAATGCTGAAGCATAAAGAGAGTTGGATGAGAAAATATGCACCGGGTTGGATAGGAAAGCATGGGTTCACGAGCCCCTATCAGAAGAAGCTGGAAGAGTCAAGCATAAACCTCTCTCAACTTGAAGAAATGGTTCTCGAAAACAAGATAGAGGGTGTTTCAAGAGAAGGCGAAATCTTCGTGGTCGATCTGTCGAAGGCTGGTATAGAGAAGTTGCTCGGAACAGGAAAAATCGAGATCCCGCTCAAAGTCATAGTCAGCAAGGCCAGCGAAAAGGCCATCAGAAAGATACAGGAAGCGGGAGGAGAGGTTCAGCTAATAGAAGAGAAAAACAATGAATGAGAGAGCGTGTAGTGAATGGGGGTTCTACAGGCATTAGCCTCAATCGCTAGTTATCTTCCAACAGTTCACAAGCCTGCTAGGAAACAGAGCCTCTACAGGAGGCTTGTACTGACAGCGATCGTCCTCATCCTTTACCTCATTATGGCTGATACTTCTCTGTATGGCGTCACAGTCTCTCAACAATCACAAATTTCTCTATTTCAAATTCTATTCGCTGCAAACGTCGGAACCCTCATGGAGCTAGGAATAGGACCAATCGTTACTGGAGGTCTGATACTTCAGATTTTGGTTGGAGCAAAACTCCTAGATTTGGACCTAAGCGATCCAGATGATAGAAAACTCTTCACGCAAGCCCAAAAGACCCTCTCATTGCTTTTCGGAGTTTTCGAAGCTCTAGCATACGTTCTAGCAAGCAGATATTGGCCATATGTAGGGAATCCCATAACTGGTTCTCAAGCTTCATGGGCTATAAGAATAGGCGTACTTCTCCAATTGACTTTCGCCACATATCTTGTAATGGTATTCGATGAGATGCTCCAAAAGGGCTGGGGGATAGGTAGTGCAATAAGTCTCTTCATTCTTGCTGGTGTGGCGAAGACGATGTTCTGGGACCTTTTTGGGTATACCCCGCAATACAGTCAGCAAATCGGTTTTGTTCCTTACATAATTCAGGCAAGTTCTCAAGGAAACCTCACGAGTATTATAGCAAGGAATGGTTTTCCTGATCTGGTTGGATTAATTGCTACCATAGTCTCTGTGGTAGTGCTAGTCTACTTGCAGGGAATGAGGGTAGAGGTCCCAGTCACGGCGCAGAAATATGGAGGGATAAGGAGCAAAATACCTCTTCAGTTCCTCTATGTAACAAATATACCCATACTTCTTATAGGTATAATAGTTTCAGACCTTCAGCTGTTTTCAAATGCCTTAGCCTCGATTTCTGGCACTCAGAACATCGGTTATCATATCCTCACTACATTGACTTACTACTTGAGTCCACCAAGAGGTTTTACAACAGCAACTGCTGATGTAGCGAAACTCATGAGCTTTTCTTTATCTTGGTTGGTCATGTCTATTCTCTTCGGATATATGTGGGTGGAAATAGCTGGTTTGGGTCCCGCAGAGCAAGCTGACAGACTCATTAAAGGTGAGCTCGATATACCAGGAGTTAGAAGGAATCCAAAAATTTTCGAGAGAATGTTAGCTAAGTACATATATCCTCTCACAGTTCTCAGCAGTATAATAGTTGCTGCTATAGCAATACTTGCTGATATATTTGGAGCTTATGGGTCCGGAACAGGTATTCTGCTCGCAGTAGGAATTATAAACCAGTATTACGCAATGATAGCGAGAGAGAGAGCATTAGAAGCATATCCGCTGCTTAGCAGGATAATTGGAGAGTAGAACTTTTTGTTTTTCAAACAATTACCTTGGTGAATTCCGTATGGAGATGAAAACAGTAATTATAACAGGAGTTCCAGGGGTCGGAAAGACTACAGTGATAGGAGAACTATCAAATCTCCTAAAAGAGAGAGGGATTAGCTACTTCATTGCCAACTTTGGTGACTTCATGTTGAAGAGTGCTATCTCAGAGGGGCTAGTTACCTCTAGGGATCAGATAAGAAAGCTATCTCATAGATTACAGGTGAAGCTTCAAGGGATAGCAGCAAGAGAGATTGCTAACGAAGCAAGAAAGCAACTAGCCAATGGTGGGATCTTGATCGTAGATACTCATGCAATCGTGAAAACTTCAACCGGATATTGGCCAGGACTTCCGAGCCATGTGGTCGAAGAGCTGAATCCCGATGTTATAGCTGTACTAGAAGCCTCTGCGGAAGAGATCTACAGGAGGCAAAGCGAAGATAGGACAAGAGATAGAAAAGACATACAGGAAAGGGGAATAGAGGAAATCAGAGAGCTGATGCTTTATGCTAGGGTCGCAGCTATATCGAGCGCAGTAGTTTCCGGAGCTAGTGTGCTCCAAGTGCTGAATGAAAGGGGAAAAGCAAGAGAGGCAGCGGAGACAATATTAAGGGTAATAGATGTAATTTGAATACCGAAAAATTGGTGGTGGGCTCACCATGGTGAGACCATCACTAAGGAGCACGACTCACAAGAGAGTTAAGGTCAGGACACCTGGTGGAAGGCTTGTCTTGCACGTTAGCTCAAGAAAAAAGGATCTTCCAATTTGCTCATTATGTGGAAAGCCGTTGAGGGGAACAGCCTTTGGAGAAATTGTAAAAATGAGAAAACATTCACTATCATCGAAGAGGCCGAATAGGTACTACGGTGGAGTCATTTGTCATAGATGCCTTGCCGTGTTGATAAAAGCTGAAGTAAGAAAGCTACCCTTTCCCCATTCTTATAATATTACCCTTTAGTTTGTAATCATGATTTCTTTTTGACCGTAGCCCTTTTTTATTCCTTATAATTTTCAATATATTCAATTGATATCGATTCCAAGGGGTAATATCTGCTTGAACAGAAGAAGAGAAGTTATTGCTATAGGCGGTCCTCCGGGAAGTGGGAAAACTACTTATGCCAAAAGGATAGCTGAACTCCTCGGTTTGGATTACAAGAGCGCCGGTATGATATTCAGAGAAATGTCGTCTGAGCTTGGTATAAGCTTAGTTGAGCTCAACAAGCTTGCAGAAAAAGAGAAGTGGATCGATTATTATGTTGATAAAAAGAGCTTAGAAGAAGCACTGAAGGGGAAAGTCGTCATAGAGGGGCATTTGGTTCCTTGGATTGTTCATGAAGTTGCCGATCTGAAGATTTATTTTTACGCGAGTTTGAAAACGAGGGTTAGAAGGATTGCAAATAGAGAAGGGAGAGATGAGAAAGAAGTATTTTTCGAAACCGCTCAAAGGGAGTATAGCCATGCTTTGAGGTTCAGAAGGCTCTATGGGATTGATATAACCGATCTGTCTATATACGATTTGGTGATCAATACTGAAGCACTAACTATTGAAGAGGTTAATTCAATAATAGAAAGAGTCATAGAACTTTACAAGATAAAAACAACAGGAAAATAATATATATAACTTTGGATACTTTTTTACTGAGCGCATCTATCATATGAAAAATGTAATTCAAAAAAAGAGAAGAGGATGGCATTTCCTCAGGATTCATGCCTTTTAATGGCAAAGAGAGGTCAGTGAAGATGCTACTTGAACTTGATCCAAAACAATTTTTAAAACCCCTGAATATAAAAGAAAAAGGAAGCCTGAGGAGGTTGACAAAAATGCCAGCTATAGAAATTGGTAGAGTATGCGTAAAGATATATGGCAGAGAAGCCGGGAGAAAGTGCGTTATAGTAGACATCATAGATCAGAATTTTGTGGTTGTCACCGGTCCGAAGAAGCTCACGGGAGTCAGGAGAAGGAGAACTAACATAAACCACATAGAACCCTTGGATGTGAGAGTTAACATAGAGAAAGGAGCAAGCGATGAAGATGTCGAGAAGGCCTTAGAATCCGCAGGACTAACATCTTTTATGAAGGAGAGAATAAAAATATCACCATCGCTAACTCCATAGATATTTTGAAGACATGAACAAACACAGATAAGACAGTTTATTCTTTTCTCATCGTGTGTATTTTTTTGACAAAAAAACATTTGAAGTGAAATCAGCTGAATATAACATTCATATAAAAACAAAAATTCATAAGAAGTGAAATCTTGAAAGCATTACTGAAGAGGTCAAACAATATGGAAGCTTTAACCGAAGAAGCAATAAAAATAGTTGAACAAAAGCTCACAACGCTTTGCGGAGAAAAGAGAGAGTGGGAAATAAAAGATGGAAAGTTTCTGGCTTTGAGACCATTGGAGCCCAAACAGGAATCGAATATAGAAGAGAAACTTAACGGTGGAATTATAGTTGTAGATAAACCTCCAGGTCCAACGAGCCACGAGGTTGTAGCATATCTTAAGAAGATGCTCGGAATAAAGAAGGCTGGTCACGGTGGGACTCTAGAGGGGTATTATCCCGGAGAAACCCACCCGTGACTGGCGTTCTTCCTGTAGCTTTGGGAAAAGCCACGAAAATAATGCCGGAAGTCGTCCATAGCATAAAAGAATATGTCTGTGTGATGGAGCTTCACGGAGAAGTTGAAGAAGAACTGATCAGAAGAGCTGCAGAAGAATTCAAGGGAGAAATCTATCAAAGACCTCCCGTTAGGTCGAATGTGAAGAGGAGGGTCAGAAAGAGAAGAATACATGATCTCGAGATTCTCGAAATCAAGGGGAGATACGTTCTCATGAGAGTACTCTGTGATGCTGGTACCTATATGAGAAAGCTTTGCCACGATATGGGGTTAGTAATCGGGATAGGCGCTCACATGAGGGAGCTGAGGAGAACCAGATCCGGTCCTTTTACCGAGAACATGGCCTTTACTATGCATCATATCAGCGAAGCGGTACACTTATGGAAGAACGAAGGGAAAAGCGAAGAGCTATCAAGGCTAATATATCCAATGGAAGTTCTATCCTGTAATCTCCCAATAATAATTGTTAAAGACACAGCTGTTGCTGCCTTAGCACATGGTGCTTTGTTAGGAGCTGGCGGGATCCTAGCATATACTAAAGATCTGAATCAGGGGAAAACTGCGGCCATCTTGACTACGAGAGGTGAGTTAGTTGGTATGGCATTAATAATGCGTAGCGACTTTCAAAAAGCCGAACTGGAAAAAAAGCCAGTAGCTAAAATGAAAGCGGTTGTAATAGAAAGGACGCTATATCCAAAAACCTGGTGATACTTCTACGAAATAACAATGACTCTTATATCGAAGCTTCAGCTTTCAGCTGGATATGTTTGATGCTCAGATGCTTCTAATTTGTTCTTAAGAATCTTCTTGTACCTATCGATCATCTCTGTCTTGTAGGGGTCTACTTCTTCCATTGAGGAAACTTCCAAGCTAACCAACGTGGAGAGCTTGTATCCGTACAATAGCTCCTGAAGTATACTTTCTCCTTTCAACCAAATTTCATCCATATTTTTATTCAAGAGATCGATGAATGAAGACACGAATATGTTATTTTCCGTATATTTCCCCTTTACTATGAAAATGCGAAACGGATCTCTGATAGAAGGAAGAGCTTCTATAGTATTATGAAGAGCTTCGGGGATCACCTCAATGTTTGAGAAAACCTTGGAGTTCTCTGCTAAGTCATTCTTCATTCTTACAGCTACCGAAATATAAGGTCTAGAAACGATGAAAAGTGGTACAGTTCCATTCACATGTTCTGCTAAGTTTTTGGCCTCGGAAGAGTAATCTGTATCGAAAATAGAAAGGGAACTTCTAAGAGCTTGCCTCGAAAACACGTGTAAACCGAAGCGAGATCCTAGGAAAGATGCTATACTAAAAAGGATCTCAGGAAGATCTAGCCTCGGAAATAACCCCTCGGTAAGGCGAATAACACAGCCTCCTGATGAAATTGCTTTAGAGAAGAGTTCTCCTCCACTCGTTATGGCTACCCAGTTCTTCAGTGGTTCCACCTGCCTATAGACAGATAGAGTTTCAATTGTATTTCCAGAATAGCTTACAAGCAAAACCAGATCTTCTCTATCTACTTTGAATGGTAAGAAATCCTCCTTAATAGCTACGATTTCAAAAGGAAAAGAATAATATGAGCTCAAATCAGAGAGGAAATCTCCCACTATGCCGGAGCCTCCCATGCCAGCCACGATCACTCTCTTCACATCGCTTGGAACATCGCATTTTTCCCTTTCTCCGGCATCAATTCCCTTTAAAGCTAGATTTTTCCAGTTGTTCAAAGCTTCCTCGAAAAAAGCCCTTCCAGACATAGCGTCCGCCTGCTTTTATACCTTCTGCGACCCTATACTTTAATGCGAAGATATTAAAATATATCGATGAAGGAAAGGAAGAGTTGATTTGATATGGATAAGATTTGGAAGAGCGGTGAGGCGATCGCCGTACTGTTATTACTGCTTAGCATAGCTTCTCTCCTTCTTGCTCTTGAATTCAACATCACTGCGGAAATAGCCAGTGGCTTTCTGATTTCAGTCTTGATCGCTCTAGCTACTTTTAACTGGATAAAATCGAGCTCCTCCAATGAAGAAGATGAATCTGCTTCTCAGGAAATACCTATTTATACGGAAAAACCTGCAGAAGAATCCAATCCTCTGAGCACTGGACAAGTTGTCGAAGGCGATGAGGACAAACATCTTTCAATAACAAATGATATCAATGCTGTGTCGCCTGAGATCAGCGTTCCTGTAAATGGCGAAGAAAGAGCTCTAAATTTTGAGTTAGAGGGAAACACTAGCTCAAATGTCTCGCAATCTCAAACTGTGTTGGAAAAGCCGAGCACAACTATAAACGAAGATTCGGAAAAATCCAAGCACCCACACGAAAAGAAGAAAGGAGCAAAGGGCAGACTCAAAAAGGTGGTGAAAAAGAAACGAAACGTGGGAAAGGTAGTCAAAAAAATCACATCTACATCCATTTAATTTTTGGCATCGCTTCTTAAAATGGAAAATTTCAAAGATATATCATAATGAGCGTTCTAAGCGGAATGTAAAAATAGCCCTTCGACAAAAGTTCTTGAGCTAGCTATTATGTATAGTCTTCTCATCAATATTAACAGGATTGAATTTCTCTAACCATATTGATATGTTAGAAAAATATTGCCAATGAAGGGCTAAGCATTTTAGAGCACTACAATCTTTTTCAATATACCCTCAGGATCTTTCAAAATATCCGTGAGGTCTTCGACTATTTCGAGCGTTCCAATGTACTCACCGTTTTTCCCCTTTATCCCCGCCACCAATACCCTGATGATTCTATCTCCAGACCTTGTCCAAAACTCTCTGAAATCCGCTTTCCCCTCTTTCAGTAAATTCACATTCAATCTTACGTAATTCTCACATATTTGAAGGGACTCTCGATCAATGTAGTCCTCAATACACACCGAGAAAATCAGAGATAGAATTAACATATTTCAAAGCACGGGATCGTCTGAAGGGAAAAACAGCTTAACATCCCGTGGAAAACCCAGAAAAGTCTTCACCTCAAAAATCTCGGCATTTGGAGGTATATCTTTTCCCCCTCTGGCGAGAAAATAAGGTACGTCTGAATCGAAAACCTCCCACCCATTCTTTGCCAATAATGATCTCACTTTTTGACTTTCATTCATGAGCTTTTCAGCATGTGTCTTCAACTTTCCCTCTCGATATATAGCTTCAAGGACTTTTCTATAACCACAGCTTATTCCATTCCTCTTCCAACCGGCCAATGTGAGAAAAGTTTCCAAGAATCTGGAAGAGCCAGAGAGGATCATATATGCCGGATACCTTCCTGTTTTGAACATATCGTGAAGTCTGAGAATCAGTGCTGTTCTCTCTCCGTAATCTTTGAGTAAAATCTCTGCATGCTCTCTACTAACTGGGCTTCCAATAGCATCCTTGCTCATAAAAGAAGAGGTAGCATCTATAATTAGAAAATTGAAAATATCTATGAGAGATTTGAGGTTATTTTCGCCAAGTGCCTTCCCTGTTGGGAAATTCGGATCACTCAAAAAAGCACTACAGTCTCCCATTTTACTTTCAGGCAGTTTGAAGACTATTCTTTTTCCCTCGAATGAATATGCTCTGAAAAAGGCAAATCGTTTTTCTAAGAAAACTGAAATCGAAGCTAACTCAGAATCAAATATTGTTGGGGAGAGAGTCACTATACATTTAGCACCTGTCGAAACAATAGCATGAGCCAAGGGACTCTCGGTGACTACAGTCCCCACAGTCCCCATTGGAAGCTCTCTAATCTGCGGGCTAAATACTGACTCTATACATTCTTCTTTCGGATCCTCATCTTTTAAGACTTCTATTAATTGTCTCGAAGCATCAAGTCCCAATGTGAACATTTTAGCTCAACTATTAATAGGGTCTCCAGGATTTTAAATAAAAAGGAATAGAGGTGAAATAAAAGTTGGCAATCTCCAGAACAGTGAGGTTTTCAGTAGCATTTACAATTACGATTGTGTTGATAGCTGCTCGTATGCTGGGATTATTCCAATCGATCGATAGTAGCATTTACTCACATTTCCCCGGTTCGAACAATTTTTTCATCCGAGCTTTCACTGAAACTGCCAGCATATATGTTTTTTCAGCTGTTACTGCCGCTATTGCCATTTACCAATTTCTCAAATTCAGAGGATTCACCCTTGGCTTCCTCAACTTCGTTTCAGCTTTTGTTGTCGTTTCCTTACTGACTCTATTGGTAAAGTTTGCAACAGCAGTTCCAAGACCTGGAGCATCATCACAGCTTCAAGAGGCATCCCTTTTCGCTCTATTCTCAGATATATATTCATTCCCTTCGGGGCACACTTCTAGAGCTTCAACGGCTGCCTATTATCTTTCCAAGAAAAGCAACTTTTTAGCTGTACTATCTTGGCTCTATGTGTTCCTAATCGCTCTTTCACGGATAGTTCTCGCGGTTCATTGGTTCAGCGACGTTCTTGTCGGAACAGCTATAGGTTTTCTCACCGCTGAACTCATTGAACTTCTTACTCCATATCTTCTTAAGCTGTATAAAGCGATTTTAATGGGCGATAGAAGGATAATAATGATGAATGACTGACAGAGGCAGTGATGTTTTTGAAGGAGCAGGGTCAAGTGGGGAGGGTTGTTTCTGGAGCTTTTTGGCTATATTTTTCCTCCATATTGAGCAATCTCCAGGGATTCTTCTTCTGGATGATAATTTCTAGGCTGGGAGGAGGAGAAGTAGTAGGGATTCTCTCCGTAATTGTAGGGCTCTCTTCGCTCGTGGGTGGAATAATAAACCTGGGAGTGAATACAGGGCTCAGCAAGTTTACAGGTTTCTGCCTTGGTCGAGAAGAAGATCCAAAGAAGTGTGCATCAGAGTACCTATGGACTGCTTCTATTTTCTCCCTCTTCGTCAATGGAATAGGTAGCATGTTCATCTTGGCGGTAGGCTACTTTTTCCCTGGATCGTTTGGTTACTCGAAAAGCATGTTGTTATTTTCGGCCATATTCAATCTGATTGGTTTTTTAGGAAGCTTCAGCTCTTTTCTTCAAAGTGCTCTCCAAACAAAGAGATTCTTCGTCTCAGTAGTCACTTCAGTTATCGCGAAATTTATCGTTGGGATCGCACTATTCGAACTTGGCTTTGGATGGAAAGGCGTTGCTGTGGGATACATGATGAACTCCCTTCTCCAGGGTTCAATGAATATGTTCCAGTCAGCGAGGATAATTGGTTTCAAGCCCAGTTTCAATTCAGAGAAGTTGAAGGAACTATTGAGAGCTGGAATCCCCAGCTGGGCTCCCGGCCTCATATCCACAATCGGTCAATGGTTAGGCGTTCTCATATTGTATGGTTCCATTGGTAGTTTGGAAACCGGAGCCTACTACATTGCATCGCAACTCGCCAATGTGGTTCTCATGATATCGAACACAATGAACGGACTCCTGCTTCCGGTTCTGAGCGGTCTCAGCGATGGAAGGAAGAGGGTGGGAGCAAAAGTCTTCCGTCTCAGCCTCGCTTTGATGATGCCAATAAGCGTCTACGTTATGTTTTATCCTAAGCTCTTTCTCGATCTTTTCGGTGAAAATCTATCTTCAGGATGGATGCCTCTTATGATCCTCCTACTATCTTCTCCACTTGTAGCTTACTCGAGTTTCACTACAAGCCTTTTCTATGCTTATGGTAAATATGGGATAATCTTCTGGGGAGGGCTGTTCACAAATGTTCCAAGGGTGGTTCTTTACTTCATGCTAACCCCCC
>POCB01000224.1 GCA_002899805.1 Fervidicoccus sp. | reverse complement strand
GCATCGTTGCTCCCTGTCTGAGAAGGTCTGCACCTTTTTTAGCTGCGTCTTCGTGGCTGCTCAACTACTATCACCTCGATGGGGGTCGCTTCTGCAGATGCTCTTCATCGGCTGTTCCCTCTTTCCGCCCATCGAGCCTCATCCCCCCATCCTTCATATGCCACTCGACATAATAATGTTTTTATCCCTATAATCGATCGATCTGGAAACGAAGACAGGACACTTCCAATGGAGTTGACCAAATTGAGCGAGAAAGGATTGAGGGACGTTCTAGAAGAGGTATTTTCAGAAGTAACTAGATCTAGGATCTTCAAGGACAGAGACAAGCTCACTCCAGATTACGTTCCCGAACACCTCCCCTTCAGAGAAGAGCAGATAAGAAGAATCGCCTCTGCATTATCCCAAGCTCTGAGGGGTTCGAGACCTAACAACATATTCGTCTATGGGCTTACCGGAACCGGTAAAACGGCAGCAGTAAAACTAGTCATAAGGGGTCTATCGGAGAAAGCGAGGGAGCTCAGGATTCCAGTATTCACTTCCTATGTCAACTGCCGGCAGAGAGATACAGGATATAGGGTGCTTGCCGATATATTGGAATCCCTTGGCGGAAAAGTCCCCTTCACTGGATTGAGCATTGCCGAGCTTCAGAAAAGGCTCTTCAAGAAAGTGGAGGCTCTCAATGGTAGAGTTGTGGTAGTCTTGGATGAAATCGATTTCCTCGTAAAGAAACAGGGCGACGATATCCTATACAAGCTGATAAGAATGAACGAGGAGCTCTCCGGAAGCTCTGTCAGCATAATTGGAATTACAAACGATTTGAACCTGATTGAGATGCTCGACCCGAGAGTAAAAAGCAGCCTGGGGGAGGAGGAAGTAGTTTTTCCTCCATATGATGCAGTCCAGCTGAAGAGCATCCTAGATGAGAGAGCCAGCCTCGCATTTTACGATGGGGCTCTGGGAGAGGATGTGATACCATTATGCGCTGCATTAGCCGCTAGAGAGCACGGCGATGCTAGGAAGGCTCTCGATCTTCTCAGGATGGCAGGTGAGCTCGCTGAGAGAGCTGGGAAAAGCAAGGTAACAAGAGAGGACGTAGAAATGGCCCGCGGAGAATTGGAGAAAGACAAAGTCTATGAGGTTGTTTCCTCTCTACCACTTCATGCAAAGCTTATACTAGCATCTATATTGGACCTGACCACCAGTAGAGATAGTGCTACCACAGGTGAAATTTTCAATGAATACTCCAAAAAAACAGCTCTATTGGGTTTGGAGACCGTTACTCAGCGGCGGGTAACAGACATAATTAGTGAGCTCGATATGATGGGACTCATCTCAGCGAGGGTTGTGAGCAGAGGGAGATACGGAAAAACTAAGGTTGTAAAAATTCAGGCTAACAGGAAAAGCATCGAGACTGCCCTCAAAGAGGATGAGCTGATTGAGCATCTCTTTGGAAAGGATTGAGTCCTACATAGGACTGGATGATGGAATGTTTCTCAAGGAAAAAAGCAAATGGACAGTTCTAGCAGGCGTGAAGTTCGTGGGTACGAGCTGGATTGACGTTGCCTTCACCAAAATCTCAGTCGATGGACTCGATGGTACAGATTCAGCTGAAAGAACTGTGAAGAGGCTCATGGTAAATAGTGAAAGCGCTGTGATATTCTTAGATGGAATAACTTACGCGGGATTCAATATAGTTGATCCCGACGAGCTTTCCGCAAGAACAGATCTCATCGTTGTCGCTGTTTTCATGAGGAGGCCAAACGAGGAGAGAATTCTGAAGGCCCTCAAGCTACATTTTCCAGATTGGGAAGATAGATGGAAAATAATCCATAGGGTTTCTTCTAAATTGAGTGAGATCAACGTGCGTGGAAGAACGATCTATTTCTACTCCTCTCCAAATAAAGCTGGCATCTCTCTCTTAATAAGGAAAAACATCGTCACTTCGAAGGTACCTGAGCCTCTCAGAATAGCTGATATGCTCGCGAAAGAAATAGGTAAAATGTTTGTTAGGACTGGAAAGGGGATCTCAACTTGAGAGAGTCTTATACACATCAGATCAAGAGAATTCCTTCTCTTTTCGCGAAGTTTACAACAGTTTCATATTCTTCTCTCGTGATCCTTCTCTTCAAATCACCCCATCTCTCCTCCTCAAATACGACCCTGTAGGTAGGATAATATTGATCCATTATATTAACTACTAGCCACTCCTTTGGCATTTTCTCGGAGAGCCACTTCATTATTGGAATGCTGCAGCAATCAACATGGTTCGGAAGAATGAGGTGTCTCAATATTATGCTACCTTCCCATCTGATGGTGAGCAGATTCCTAGTCACAACATCTCTATACCTCGGAGCAGCAGAGAGCGAAGAAGCATGGGAAGGCTCCCAATATTTGAAGTCTGGGAGCCAAAGGTCTATCACATCCTTGAGTAGTCGAGTCAGCTTTTCGCTCATATAGAAATTGCTATTCCATATCTGGGGAGCAGCCTCTCTCATGTATTTAAAGCTCTCTAGAATCACGTGGGCATGGGGAGTCGGTTCTCCCCCCACATGGTTTATATTCTTGGCTCCCTCTTTAATTAGTCTATCTTCCATGGAAGCTAGCATTCTAGCATCGACGAACATTCCTCTGAGAGGCACTAGCTGCGAGATCTCAAAGTTTTGGCAATACACGCAACGGAAATTGCATCCAGAATAGAAAATAGTACCGCTCGGCACGAGGGGATATTCTTCTCCATAGTGGAGGAAAAAAGATGAAACCTGTCCTCTATAATCAACTCTGCAGTATTTTCCCTTTGATACTAACCTATTGGTTCCGCACTTTCTTTCACAGAACTCGCAATGTGTTAACATTCTTTTCAAAATCTCAACTTTGAGGTCAAGGTAGGACAGAAAAGCATCCTCGGTCTTCCACGAGGCTCCCTCTTCTTTTATCTCATTGAGCCTCTTCCTGAACTCGGCCTCCATCTCACCATGGAGCAGCCATAGTTCCTCATCGCTCATAGTTGTTGGATCGACATCTATGGGCAAACTCCTAGCAATTTTGAACTTAGGAGGATATCTTCCCTGAATAACTCCGTAGTACCAGTCGAGAGCTCTATTGACTCTACTCTTGTCTTCCATAAAATCAGGCACCCAAAGTTTCTCGGCAGTACTTTTCCTTGTAAGTATGCGTAAGCTTCCATGTTAGCCATCTATCTCTGCAAACATCATTCAAAATCGATAGAATGAAGTTTTCGAGCATCTTATCATCGCTTTTGTCGCTCCAGTTATAAAATATTCTTCTGGTAGTACCTTGAACGACATATTCGAAGAAAGGACTGAGCCTCTTTTTCTTGCTTGGAAAATAAACGTAAATTGGCTTTCCGAGCCTCGCTGCCTCCATTACTTCATAGAAGACTCCGTAGGAAGCACTCTCTGTATAATGGTAAACAATGACCGCGTTCGAATTTCTCACCAGAGATATGTCCCTCTCAACTACCTGCGACCTTATCAGATCTATTGATTCCTGGAGTTCTTCGAGCTTAAGCCTGATCCCATTGATCTCCACGGCCTCTACATCTCCGCTGAACGCAGCTTCATACTCCGTTATGAGATCCCAGTCCTTTATTGTGAGTGGGTTCAGAACGACAAAGTACCTAGAAATGATCGATGAAAACTTTGAAACTTCTCTTTCAACGACGTTGAGTGGGACACCCGTTATTGGAAAACTCAGATATATCTTTGGCTTTTCTTTAAGCAATAGCTCAAGGAATGTTCTGACGGGATGATTGACGCTGAAGACCAACCACTCTATTTTCTTCCCATCATATTTGCCCTGGATCTCCCTTATGTAGTCAAGAACTAAATCGATGCTCTCCTTTCTCCAAGTTGCGAGCACGTTTAACCTGGGCTCAATCCTCCCCCTCCAAGCAGAGTCTTCCAACAGCCTCTTCTTGACATTGATGAGGTCATCGACCAATATGTATATTTCATTGGGACTGATTTTTTCTATGTGCTTTATGCTCAGTCCCTTAATTAGCCCTTCCGGGTGAACATGGCTTGGCGCTATTCTGAATATTGCGGGAGAGCTGATAATGCTTATTACACTCCTATTGGCTTCGCTCTCTCTCTTCTTGATCCTCGAAACTATCTCATCGATGGCCTCATCTCTGATTGTATTGAGCTGCTCAGGTGAGAGGTCCAAGACATTCTCTCTCGTTACGTTCAGAGAGTATTTTTCTCCAACATCCTTCATGTAGTCGAACACTCTATAAACTTCTATAGACACCTCAACGTTTTCCTTAGATGCTAGCTCTACCAACTCATTAAGGAACTCATCTCTTCTGTTGAGGGGAGGACTGGTTACCAATATCCTCCGGTGCGACACGACTTCCTCTCTCTTCTGAAGAGCCGGTACGCTTCCACTCTCTTTCCCGGAAGCGCTATTTGAAGCCAGGCTGCCTCACCTTAACAACATCTTTATTCACTAAGTCTGGAGGAACCCTTCCATTCAGGAACTCGATTAGATTCAGCGCGACCTTCTCTGCCATCGCATTTCTTGCTTCTATCGTCGCACTCCCGATGTGAGGAGCGAGAACTACATTCTTCAGTTTGGTCAGCTCGTGACTTGCTGGAAGGGGCTCTTCTTCGAAGACGTCGAGTCCTGCCCCCGCTATCCACCCCTCTTTCAAAGCCTTCACCAGTGCATTAGTATCTACGATCGCACCTCTCGCGACATTGATAAGATAGGCGGTCGGCTTCATTAGCCTCAATCTCTGTTCATTTATCAAATGTCTAGTCTCTTCAGTCAAGTTAGCGTGGATGGTGACTACATCGCTCGTAGAAAGCAGCTCTTCCAAATCGAGGAACTTTGCTCCTAAAGAGTCCTCTTCCTCTTGAGGCAACCTCCTCAGATCATAGTAGACAATTTTCATCCCAAAGCTACGCGCTCTCTTAGCTACTTCTCTACCAATTCTTCCCATACCTATAACGCCAAGGATCTTCCCGTTGAGCTCCATTCCCAGCAACATGAGTGGATGCCAGCCCGTCCTAGATCTCTCCCATTCACCATTCCTCACGAAAGAGTCAGCCTCAACAATCCTCCTAGTTACAGCGAGAAGAAGAGCCATGGCCAGATCAGCTGTAGCATGTGTGAGAACCTCTGGAGTATTTGTGACATAAACACCTTTTTCTGTTGCATATCTTATGTCGATATTGTCAAATCCGACGGCATATTGAGCTATTATTCTGAGATTCTTTGCCCTATCCAGTAGCTCTCTATCTATTTTGTCTGTGAGAAGGGTCACCATCGCATCTACTTCGCTAGCCTTTTTCAGGAGAACATCTCTGGGAGGAGCCCAATACTCATTCCACAACTCTATTTCAAATTTATCCTTGAGTCTTTCAATTCCTACTTTCGGAATTTCCCTAGTTATGAAAAGTTTGGGTTTCAATACGAGCACCCTCCGATTTTACTATCAAAATAATGCTAAAATCAAATTATTTTCATATCGATATATAAGTTTATATCGCACTGTATTTTCTCAAGATAGAAGAAAAAACCGAAAATGAAAATCTCTCGAGAGAGCGAATGAAGAAGATCGCAACTCCAACTTCAGAGAAACCCATCATTGAAATTGGAGGAACCTATGAAATGCTCGGAAGATAATCCCAGAATGAAGAATAATTCAGTAATGCATTCTAAGAAAAACAGTACTTATGAAAAGTAGACAAAATCAAATATTTGTTAAGGTTTTTAGGGGAAATCCCGAAACCTCTTATGAAAAATCAAAAATCACTCTAAAAAATCGACGAACACTGGGAGGAATGTCATTTGAGCTATCAGTATATACTCGGTCTGTTGCTCCTTCTGATGCTGATCTCGTTCTTGATACTACGCTCGAAAAATCCTAAGATGCCCGTTTGGGCCTTCATGTCCTTTCTAGCTTTTATCAGCGTACTCGGAAGGCTAGTGAAGATCGATGAGATACCCTCAATAATCGACTTAAACGTGATTTTTTTCTTGATCGGAATGTTCAGTATAGTTTCATTGGCAGAGTCTTCGGGGCTTCTCAATATGCTCTCCTACTGGTTTATTAGCAGGCTGAAATCCACATTGAGTGTCATGATGGCATCTTCACTCATTTTCGGTTTGATGGCCGCGTTCGCTGTGAACGACACCGTTGCTGTTATGGGACCACCAATAGTTTATACGATATCGAGAGCCACAGGTCTCCCTCTCCTCCCCCTCCTTCTCCTCCTAGCCTTTTCCATAACCATAGGCTCAGCAGCAACTCCAATGGGCAACCCACAGAACGTTCTCATCTCCGTCAGCTCTGGTATGAAATCTCCGTTCATTTCATTTGTTCACTATCTCTTCATTCCCACTATCCTCAACTTGGTCTTAACTTCCCTGTTAATTTCGTTCTTTTTCGGGATCAGGCAGAGAAGACTGGAAATTGGTCTGATTCCTGAAGAGAGCCTGAAGAGCAGGAAAGATGCTGTAATTTCAGCGATCTCCCTCGTTTCGGTCGTCATCCTTATGCTAGTTAACGACATATTGCGCCTGAAAAACGAACCACATATCGAAGAAATAGGGTTTATTCCTTTCTTAGTTTCCTCGGCAATGTACTTTCTGGTCGATGAGCCAAGGAAACTCATAAAGGAAGTAGACTGGGGAACCATAATGTTCTTCATAACGATGTTCATTGCAATGCAAGGGATCTGGAACAGCGGAGTCTATAGAGATATAGTCTCATATTTGATGCCATCAAGGACAAATGCTGCTGCAGAACCTCTCGTCATTTCAGCGATTTCAGTGCTACTCAGTCAGCTCCTCAGCAACGTCCCATTCGTAAAACTCTTCACAGAGTACATGAATGCTCTAGGGTACACGGGGGCGGACGTGAAAGCCTGGATAACCCTCGCAATGTCTTCAACCATAGCCGGAAACTTGACGCTCTTTGGTGCTGCTTCAAACATAATAATTTTAGAAGTCGTAGAGAGCAAATATAAAATCACGATAAAGTTTTCCACTTTTCTGAAGATAGGTTCTTTGGTGACGGCTATCAATATTCTCATTTACTTACTTTTCATAATTTTCCTCTGACCTATGAAAGAATTTTGCTAGAGAGATTTTCGACAATCACTTCTGCCTGTATATGAAATTCAATAATAGCAAACTGGGTCCGAAAATTAAAAGTTGAAAATATCGAGCCAAAAGCTCTTTAGGGTCAGATGTTCCTAGGATCAGTGCTCTCTAATTAGCTTGACCTTTTAATTCTTCTATCGTTACTTTGGAGGGGAGAGGAATCTTGGAAGATGCGATTTTTGCTGCCTTCTTTGCTAAATCCAGATGCCCCTCCTTAACTCTGATCTCGAGAATTTCGTAGCCTTTGTATACTCTCGCAGCAGTTCCAATTGGCTTCCCGAAAGAAAGCCTCATACCATCTTGGAGCCTATCTGCACCAGCGAAGGCCATCATTTTGTTCTCCCTTATCACGTGATGGGGGTACCTTATTACCTTGAGATAGAAGTTTTCCTCTCCAACTTTGGCGCTCAACATCTTATGTGCAGCAACTCTCATCGCTTCTAGGGCATTGTGTCTTATCTGTCCATCTTCCATTACGATGAGCTTCACAGAATAGTCCGCTTCTAATTTGTGGTTGCCCATTTCAAATTTCGAGATCTTTGGCTGAGGGACACCGGGTATGTACTCCTTTCTAGTATATGGAGGAGAGCTGAAGTGGGTGTAGCATCTAGCTGGTCTCATTGGCATATTGGATCAACTCTTAACAGCTTTCCAATACTCTTCAACTGAGTTAATTAAGCTTTTCTCAGCACTATCCTTATACTGAAAAAGCTTAGAGCATAAACGTTATTAAATGGTTTCAATCATTTTTCCCATGCATTTCAGCAGTGATGCTACAACAAATGCTCTGAAGAAGGGATGTGATCGAAAAATGGTGAGAGCCCCGAGAGGACTCAGGCACAGAACTAGAAAGCTCTTGAAAAAAGATGTTAGAGAGAAGGGCGGAGTTCCTCCTCTGAGCCTGCTCATGATAGAATATAATCCTGGAGACAAGGCAGTCATAGATATTGATCCTTCCATACACAGTGGAATGCCTCACAGAAGATATCAGGGCAGGACCGTGGAAATAGTTGGAAAGAGAGGAAGGGCTTACGTTGCCGTTTTGTATGAGGGGAGCGTTAAAAAGACCTTCTTCGTGAGACCAGAGCACCTAAAGCCTCTACAGGAAAGCCCTGCCTAACCCGATTAAACCGGGATGATGTTCCTTGGTGAGAAAAATAATTGAGTCTAGGCTCGTCGATAACTATGAAGCAGCAAAGATATTAAAAGAGAAACTGGGAAGCGAGGGAGGTCAGCAGAATCCAATTGTGGCTAGGACTGAGGAATTCCTCTCGCAGGTAGCAACAAAATGCGATTATGAAAAATCTAGAGAGGTCTTGAATGAGCTGATGGAAATTGGGATAAGCAGGGAAACTGCCATAATGCTTTTGAATACATTACCTACAG
>POCB01000297.1 GCA_002899805.1 Fervidicoccus sp. | reverse complement strand
ATAGATTGAGGAGAAGTGGGACTCTGCGAGAAAAAAGGTTCGATGAATTAGGTCTCGATTACATTATTATAGCAATGGTTTCAGGAGCAACTGTTTTCCTGGCAACTATTTTGATTGCTCCCTCTATGATTTCTAGATGCTGCGCCAAAAGCTTAATTGGTGATCAGCTCACTTACTTGCTCCTCATCTCTTTCAATATAGCTCTATTTGCCTCCAGTATTCCCCTAGCGATAAGGACTAGAAGAATTGTTAGGGAAAGAGACAGTGTTGTGAAGGGGATCGTCCTGCTCCTCGATACAGTTTCTGTAGGTACAAGAACAGGTTCCACCATTGTTGAAGCTTTGAGGAGAGCCTCAAAAATGGTTCCTTCCCGGATATTGAGAGAGAAGATAAACCAGGGGATTGCTGAGATGGAATTTGGCGATAGCATCGAGAATGCCCTCTTGAAGATATCGAAAGACATGCCGAAAGCCGTTTCAGAATCAATCAAAATAATGATCCCCGCTTCTAAGGCTGGTGGGAGAGCTGGCGATGTACTACTGGTGGCCAGAGACTTCGTCAGGAGACTGATGATGTTCGCTGAGGTAAGAAAAACTTCTCTTTCTCTATATATTTACATAGCTCTCATTTCAATTGGAATTTTCGAAGGTGGCGGAGTCTTTTTGCTCTATCTCATTTCAAAACTATCTATAGGACAGCAAGGGAGCATACCTTTCATAACTGCGAACTACATACAAACGTGGCTTTTTCTATTTGTGACGGGTCTCCTACTTTCGATTTTCTCCAGCATATTTGTAGCTAAGATTGTGAGGGGGAAAACTAAGCTCTTTGCTGATTATTTGAGCATTTTCCTATTCGTCAATCTGACGATAATTGGCTTAATCCCTCTTCTTATCTGAGAACGCAGCATTGAGTTCTCAATTTAATTCATGAAGGGAAAAACCTACTCAGAAAGACACTTCTGCCTTTTAAGGCCAGCTCAGGATCCCCATTTGTCTCTGAGCTTCTGTCAATATTCTCATGGCTTCATTTGGAATGGTGTGACCCGTTTCTCCCGTAACTATCCTCCTTAAGCTTTCTTCTCCTACCTCTTTCCATCCAAGTATTGAAGGGATGAGGACATTAACTGTCCTTATCCATGGGTGCTCTTCCTGTATCTCCAATAGTTTCTCATAGAGTTCCCTGTCTAGTCTATGCCTGTATGCTCTGAAGCTAGGATAACCTTTGGCTCTGAGCTTGATTGTTTTTTCTTCCTCTATAAGGGTGCTCTCAATCTTCCCACATCCTTCAAAATAGATCCCTCTTTCTCTTCCTACATCGCAGTAAAGCGATTCCACATAACTCGCAGCCTCTGGCTCCGCTTTCAGCAAGTCGATCCCATATACCATGTTGTAGTATCCACGCACCTCTCTTTCTGAGAGTTGTGAAATTATGCTCCTCACAGCAGCTATACCAATTGACATAGCTGTCTTAGGGTCGAACTTATCCATGGTATCTTCGCTCGAATGGTAGAACCTATCTGGCCAGAAATTCAACATCATTGCAGGTATGCCCAGCGACACATATACATCGTGGTCGCTTCCAGACTCGTAATTTACAATCCACAGCTTTCTAGCTGGATACTCTATTGGAGAACTGAACGTTCTTTCTCTTGGAAGCGCTCTCAAGATCTCCCGAAGGAGCTTTGCTTCGAGATCGGATAACATGTGAACTGGTGGTCTGACGAAATTGAGCGATGACCCACTGATATCCTCTATTTCTCCTATCATATCAAGATTTATTGCCCCTCTGATCTTCCTCTTACCTACCGCCGTTCTGAGATAAGCAATCGTGCCGCTGAACTCCGGTATCCATAGGAATACTATTTTCTTATCTATCAATTTTTCCTCTAAATTGGATCTTTTAATTGAGACCGCTCCGGCTACAGAACCGACAACTCCACTTATGTTGTCATTAACAGTCATCCCTGGGTGACACATGTGTGCTGTAATATGATATTCTTCTTCACCACTTCCGAAAATGGCCTCGACCACAGGTATACTCGCAGTACCAGTATATGTTGCTTCGATATATCCCTCCAACACGACTTTTTTACCTCTTTCAATCCATCCTTCGATGATTTGGGCCAGTTCTCTTGGAACTGTGAAGGCAGGTATTTTCAAATAAGGAATATCGTCCTGACTTGGGAAAAGCGAGTAGTATGGAAAGGCCGTAGAGGAACCCGTCCTTCTATAGAAGATCGCAGCTATTGCCCCACTCTTCACAGCATTGATGTAAGATTCGAAGCTGAAATGTGGGGAGAGAACGACCTTACCTTCGGCCTCCCTGATTGCTTCCTTTAATCTAGGTATATGCAGAACCTCTCCCGAAAAGCTTCCTGGGGGGGAATGGGCAACGACAGATGTTGGGATGAATGGGAAGCTTGAAATCTGGAGACGATGAGGAGAGATGAGCTTCAGGTTAGCGCTTTTTATGCTCCATCCGAGCAGATCAGATTCAAATGGATATAGTGATTTGTCATGTTGGTATTTCAATATAACGGAGTCTATTCCATTGTCATTCAAATAGTCTGAAATTGCTTCTGCGACCTCAACTATTCCCGGACTTCCTTGAACTCTATGATAAGATGAAAGATAGCTAGCAAGGGATGAGATCTCTCCTGGACTTATCTGTCCTTCCAGTGTTTCCATAGTTAGCACCAATAATGTTAAAGTTTTTGTCTCCCTCATATTAAATTGTGATGTTCCATGTCACAGATTCGCTCTTTCATGAAGAACTATACAGTTGAAGAGAGGCATTTAGCAAAGAATGTTGGGTCGGGAGATGCCTCAGTTCTCTCTACTCCATCTTTGATAGCTTTTATGGAGGAGGTCTCCCACTCCTTAGCCAAAGAATTCCTGGATAAAAGTAAGACGTCTGTGGGAACAAGGCTCGATATATATCATGTCTCAACTGCATACGAAGGGGAAACAGTTGAAGTTGAGTCTAGACTTATCTCTTCCGATGGGAGAAGGCTAATTTTTTATGTCCAAGCAAAGAGCGGAGATAAACTGTTAGGCTTCGGCATCCATGAAAGAGCTGTTGTAGATTTAGAAAAGTTCTCTAGAAAAGAAAGCTCTGGTGGTAAATAAAAGAAAACATTACTTGAGCTGTCTCTTAAGCTCTTCATGCTAAGATGTTGAGAAGTTGTTTCATCCGTGTTTCCAGAGCATCCAGTTTTTAACCCCAAGCAATAATTTTGCGTGTCGTAACATATTCTAGAAAAAGATAGAAATCCGGTAAATAACGAAGCTGATGAGAATGGCGATAGACGTCGAATACAAAATGTATAATGATACACCCTTCAAGCTCTTCATTTCGCTGTACATTGTGGCAAGTGTAGCCAAACAAGGCACATATAAGTTAGCTGCTATGATTATCGCGAGTGCTTGCTGTTGTGTGTAACCAAGCGTAGCAACAGCATCCGTTAAGCTCGTTGCCTGAGGAGTGAAAAGGGCTATTGATTCGATGAAGGCCTCTTTAGCTAGAAAGCCATTGAGAAACATGAAAGCAGTTTTCCAAGAAGCTTCGCTGCCAAGATTATAGAGCCTGCCTATCGGTGAGAAGAAAGTGGAAACGTAAAAAGCAATGCTGTCACTTGGAGATTCAGTTACTGTTAAATTTGGAGAAATACTGAGCATCAACCATATTATTACGGAGAGGGCAAAGATGATTGTACCTGCCTTTTTTATGAAGTGTTTCGAATTATCCCACACGTGCCACCAAATAACTTTCCATATTGGTTTATGAAGAGGTGGGATTTCCACAAGCAAACCGCGCTCTTCACTGCTACCTTTCGAACCGATCATACTCACCAACTTAGATGTCAAGAGGGCTACTAGAAGAGATATGAGATACGCGATTGTTATTGCAAGAGTCCCAATTAAAGGTGAATGAAAGAGTGCTGCTACGATGGACACCATTATTACAAGCCTCGCCTGACATGGTACGAAGGGAATAGAATAGATCAGCGCTCTCCTTTCAGAGCTATCTTCTATTACTCTCGTCGCTAGTACACCTGGGACATTGCATCCAATACTTATGAGCAAAGGAAAAGAGCTCTTCCCTGTCAGGCCGAATTTACTGAGAATAGAGTCATAGGCAACGGCCATTCTGGCACCAAGACCCGAATCCTCTAGAATAGCAAGGAATGCTATGGATATCATTATGAGCGGGAGAAAGCTCAATACTGAGCCCACACCTGGGATAATTCCGTCTGCTATGAGGGAAGTTGCTAGGTCTGGTATTCGACCCTGAAAGAGTGAACGCGATGCATCGGCAAGAAGATTGAAAAGAGAAGATAAGATCCCACTCACACTATAGGTTTCAAGAACCTTAGCCCATCCTTCTTTACCAAGTGAACTGAGAATGAAATTGAGAGGAAAGCCTGTGTTCAGTGTGAATGCAACGAAGAAAATCCCAAAATATATCATTGTGGCAAAGAATGGGCCAAGTATTGGATGGTTGAAGGCTTTTTCAATTACCCTTTGTCGAGGATTCTCTATTTTTGCCATCATCACGTTCTTTTCGACTATCTCCTCAACAAAATCATATCTATAGCTAATGATAGCTTCTCTAGGAGACCTGTTGTACTTCTCCACATAGTCCCTTATTTCCTTCTCAACAAGGAGCCTAAGCTCCTCTCCATATCGTTTGTAAACAAACTCCGAGACTAGCTTTTCCTGTTCAAGCAGCTTAATTGCCACCCATCTCTTTTCCCATTTAAGTTCGCCCTCATGCCTACTAAGGGCATTCTCGATCCTCTTTATAGAGTCCTCAATAGCTGGGTATTTCAGCTCGAGTCTGTTGCTCGTGATTTGACCTCTTGCTACTTTCAGCGTCTCATCGAGAAGCCTTTCTACACCTAACTTAGTTATCGAAGATATCGGGATCACGGGGACTCTGAGACTCTGCGATATCCCTTCGGTTCTTATATGGAAACCTTTCGAATGGGCTTCATCGAATTTCGTGAAGGCAATAACAACTTTGGGAGTCAGCTCTAGAACTTGAACAGCGAAGTAGAGAGATTTCACTGCGCTCAGCGAATCTACAAGTACGATGACAGCATCATAATCGCCGAAGAGGAGCTCTTTCAATGTTATCTCTTCTTCAAGAGATACTGAAAAGAGGTTGTAAGTTCCAGGAAGGTCGGTGAGGCATATCCTTTCTCCTTTATAGTGAAGTAAAGCCTCTTTTTTCTCTACAGTTGTCCCAGGCCAATTAGCAACTGAGGCCGTTTTGCCCGTAACGACGTTGAAAAAGGTGCTCTTTCCTACATTCGGACTTCCGGAAACGAGAACTTTGATATTGCATTTCTCTGCGTTTTCGTCCATGTTACCAGTTCCACCATCAGATTCTCTCATGCCTTTTGCACATCTCCTTCAGGAATCTTGCTCAACAGATTCGGATTGCCTCTATATCCTCGGACTCTGAAACAAAATCTATTCCTTCTTAATTTTTTTTAAGTATTTTGAAAAACTGGAATAAGAATGTTCTTTATGTATATACGTGAGCTTGGATTTCATAGAACTTGGTTTAGCGTAATATTTGAGTTTTTTTCTTTAGGTTTTGAACTGATCCTCTTTACCCTACGGCGTGAAGACTTCAGTTGTAAATCCTCATGAATCATGAAGCAGTTCTATTGATATAGTGCTTTATGGAGTGCTGAGAGATCTTTCAGTGAATTTAAATAGAACCTATGTTCAATAGTTAAGAAAATATCTCCTCATACATGAAGGTGGAGGACATATGAGCTCAGCAACTTCCATGAAAGTCATAAAAATTCCAGAAGGCTCGATTTTTCCACATGAGCTCGAGAAGAAAATTATAGAGCTCGGGTTGAAAGGTGGTTTAATAGTTGGAATAGGTGGTTTTGAGAGTTTAGAGCTCGGAATTCTCAATCCAAAGACGAGGGAATATGTTGTTAATACTTATAAAAGCACCGAGAATCTCAATTTGGAAGGAGTCTCGATAATAGGCAATTACTTCCTAAGAAGCGAT
This sequence comes from Fervidicoccus sp., assembly GCA_002899805.1. GTDB lineage: Archaea > Thermoproteota > Thermoprotei_A > Sulfolobales > Fervidicoccaceae > ARK-14. Next base: position 2,482 of record POCB01000297.1, on the reverse strand, counting down.
GGTAAAGTAGCTACCCATATCCACATATCCATTGCTGTAGACGAAAGGACTATGGTTGGAGGACATTTGATTCAGGGTAAAGTTAGACCATTCCTAGAATTATTTTTAATTGAAGTTGGAGAAGATGTGAGAAAGGCATTCAGTCATAGGGATGTTATAAAGTAATTTTTTATTTCCAAACGGTCCTCAATACTCTCAATACATTGCCTCCTACTACTTTTGATATTTCGCTGTCCGAATAGCCGTTTTTGACGAGCCATCTGATGATGTTGGGAAATTCTGAGGGGTTTTCGATCCCATCGACAAATGGCACTTTCTCATAAGGAGGAAGACCTTCCTCGCTGCTCGCTTTTATGGAGAGATATTCAGCGAACACTTTGTGTAGAGCTACGTGGTCTCCAAACAGAGTGTCTGGTCCGAAGGCAACATAGTCAATTCCCACAAGCTTCTCTATATATTGGAAATGCTCCATCACGCTCTCTAGGCTGTGCTTTGGATGATTCTTAGTGAGTGTAGTGTGTGGAGCCGCTTCGATGGCAAAGAATCCCTTCTTCTCTGCAACTGCATGGATCACTTCATCGGGCTTCATTCTTCTCGAAGGCCAAAGCGCCCTAGCTCCCGCATGAGTTACTACTACAGGATATTTAGAGGCTTCGATAGCATCTAAACTGGTTTTGTCGCTCGCATGGGAAACATCGATCAGCACACCAAGTTTGTTCAGTCTCTCCACGAGCGAATACCCTAAATCTGTCAACCCTCTGTCATGGATATCCGCGAGACCGCTGCCAAATTCATTGTTCTTGCTGTACACGACTCCCATAACTCTGACTCCAAGCCCGTATAGCACATCGAGTTTCGAGAGATCTTCTCCGATCTTCGGAGGACTTTCGAGCGATATAACCATCGCGAGTTTGCCTTCCCTGAAGGCCTTTTCTATATCATCCACCTTCCTAGCAATAAAGACAAAGTCCTGATGGTCTATGTCGGCCTGCCACATGCCCAGCTGATGTATCACGTTCTCCCAGTGCCAAGAGTCTGGAGAGTACATGAGCGCAGTTCCATCCATCATGTTCTCAAAAACAGCATCTAGACCGGATGCAGCAAGACCTTCATATCCAATGAAGGGCCTTCCCACCCTCGCATGCTCAACGAACTCAGCGGGATCTTCGGGAAATACCTCTGTGTGGTCATGAACGGAGACCAGTATATTCTTTTCGATGATTTCTTGGACTCTCTCTTCTTCTGATTTGGAGAGTTCGACCTTTTTCGAAGGAACCCGATTTAGAACTTTTGCTAGTTTGAATCCTTTATAGTCTTTTCCTTCTTCCAAAAATTCCCAAGACTTATATCCTTTGTATTTCTTTCCTGAGCCCAAACCATATTCACCTCATGTGAATGTTAAGCTGAGACATAAAAAAGGATCGTAAAACATAAGATCACTTCTTCCTTCTAACAGTAATTGCTAAGGTTATCAAAGCTATTATCAGTATACCAGCAATCACCCATATTATTGAGCCTGAAGGGGTCCCTACGCTAGAGCCTGAAGTTGTGTTTGCCGGAGTAGTAGTTGATTGCTGGGGTGTTGTTGTCGAGCTAGTAGTCTGTATGGGGAGGTAATAGACATCTAGCATGGTGCTGGCGAAGTACCACTGACCTCTGATAGGTATATCACTACCTGCGAAGTTAGTTGAAAACACGTTGACCCATGGCACCCTGTAAAGAACTATTTCAGGCAGATCTTTGTTTATCTCCATTTCTACTTTCTGCAAATATTCGGTTTGTTTCGCTGGGTCTGACTCCTTCAGCCATGAATCGAGCAACTTATCCACCTGCGAATTATTGTAGAACATGTTATTGGTAAAGGGTCCTTTCCCTATCCAAGCTGAATGGAAGAGCTGGTAGGTCCACAGGGAAGAGAGCCAGTAAAGGGTTGTAGCAATTTGATACTGTCCTTTTGCCTCGAGGGTAAGCATTGTTGAAAAATCAACGCTTTTTATAACAACGTTGATCCCCACATCTTTCAACTCATCTTTTAATACCTGTGCGATTGTCTGCATGTCTGCTTGCGGATATGTGAGAACTTCTAGTGTGAATCTAGTTCCGTTGCTGGAAACTGGATATCCAGCTTTGTCCAGCAGCATATTCGCCAGAGTCAGGTTCCTCTCATAGTGTATTAGACCGCTTGGAGGCGGCACGAGGTCTGGGTCTATTACATAGTCTACTACTGGGGCATTACCTAGGGTGGCCTTCTGCGCTATGTCCGTCCTGTTTATGGCATAGGCAATTGCCTGCCTCACTAGAGGGTTGGAGAGTATGGTATCGTTGAGGTTGAATTGCAGGGCTTGGGTGTAGGGTGGCCTGAAGTACAGAGTGACGTTGAGCCTTGGAACTGTCTTGAGATCGTTTATGGCTTCATAGGGGACACCGATGAATACATAGTTTATCTCTCCCTTCTTCAGACCAGCGACAATAGTTGAGGGAT
>POCB01000267.1 GCA_002899805.1 Fervidicoccus sp. | reverse complement strand
GTTGGAAGAATAGCAGAGCTCATCGGGGAAGGGAAGCTCGATGCGGAAATCATCCATGTAGAGAGCGAACACAGTGCGCTCAGCGCAGTTATTGGGGCATCGGCAATGGGAGCAAGGGCATTCACAGCTACTGCGAGCCAGGGGCTTGCTCTGATGCATGAAGTTCTCCACATAGCCAGTGGGCTGAGACTCCCAATTGTAATGAGTGTTGCGATGAGGTCTCTCTCAGCTCCTATTAGCATATTCAACGACCACAGCGATATAATGAACCAGAGAGATGCGGGGTGGATAATAATTTTTGCCAGTAGTGCGCAGGAGGCTTATGATTCAATAATACAGGCATATAAGATCGCAGAGAATCCCAACGTGCTTCTGCCTGTGATGGTAGCATATGATGGATATGTAATGAGCCATACGATTGAGCCAGTCGAAGTCTTAGGAAAAGAAGTTTCAATTGAATATATTCCGAAGAGCACAACTTGGAATAAGCTAGATCCTGAGAAACCTATAACCATTGGAACTATAACATCTCCCGATTACTACTATGAGTTCAAATATGCCCAGGCAGTTGCGATTGGAGAGTCATTGCCACACATCCTTGAAGCCGATGCTGAATTCAGAAAGCTGTATGGAAGAGGCTATGGAGCTGTTGAAGGTTATATGATCGATGATGCCGAGATCGCCATTCTAGCTACTTCATCCTACTACACAAACCTCAAGTATGCGGTTGATAGGTTGCGTGAAAGAGGGATAAAAGCTGGAGCTATCAAGCTAAGGGTGTACAGACCGTTCCCCAGAGAACAACTTTACGCGTTGATAAAGAATCTAAAGGCGCTGGGAGTAATCGACAGGGCAATAAGCTACGGGATGACACCGAGCGGACCTATAGCTGCAGACATCATGTCTGCCTTCAGGTACAGAGATATTCCCCCAGTTCAGAGCATCATCGCTGGGTTAGGTCAGAGAAGGATGCTCATTGAAGACTTCGTGAAGTTATATGAAATCATCGAAAAGAGGGCTTCATCGAACTCAATAACAGAAGAATCAATATTCTATGGGGTGAAAGGTATTGAGCTCTGATGGAATGAGATTGAAAACTCTCTGGGATATACCTAGAGAAGAGCTGTTCGCTGGAGGACATTCTCTGTGCGCAGGATGCACTGCCTCAACGATTGTCAGACATCTGCTGAAAGTTGCTGGAAAGAATACCATAGTCGTCAACGCTACTGGATGCGTTGAAGTATCCACCACAGCTTTTCCTTTTACAGCGTGGAGAGTGCCATGGATACATGTAGCTTTTGAGAATGCGGGGGCTGTGGCCTCTGGTGTAGAATCAGCCATAAATGCGCTGAGAACCAAGGGAATCATGCCGCTGGACAAGGAGATCAATGTAATAGCAATAGCAGGCGATGGTGGAAGTTTCGATATTGGATTCCAAGCTTTGAGCGGTCTACTTGAAAGAGGACACAGAGTCATGTTTGTGATATATGATAACGAAGCATACATGAACACCGGCGTCCAGAGGAGCGGAGCTACTCCATTTGGAGCATGGACCACAACAACTCCAGTGACTAGAAGGATAAGAGGAGAGTGGAGGACAAAGAAAGATATGTTCGATGTAGCAATTGCTCACGGAATCGATTATGTAGCAACAGCAAACCCAGCTTATCCAATAGATATGGATGTCAAGTTCCAGAAAGGCTTGAATGTGGATGGACCTTCGCTTGTTCATGTGATCATGCCATGTACAACTGGATGGAGATTCGAACCCAGATATGGTATAACAATAGCGAAGCTGGCCACGGAAACAGCCGTCTGGGTCAATATGGAGTACGATAGAGGGAACTTCAACGTGACTGTCCCAGTAAAGAAGAGAAAACACGTGAGAGAGTACTTGAAGTTACAAGGAAGATATTCACACCTCAGCGATTTGGAAATAGAGCTAATTCAAGAACAGGTAAACAGGAAAGTTGAGGAGATAAATAAGAGAGCAGGAAAAGAGGTCATAGGTCCTCTCGAATCCTAATTTGACCATGTTCTTTTTTGAAGCTCTCCTATTTTTTTAACAATTAGCTCATAAGTTTCCTTCGGATCCGCTTTCTTATTTGTCACTTCCATCACTTTTCCGATGAGGAATTGGATTGCCTTCGGGTTTCTCAGAGCGTCTTCCACTGCTTTCTCGTTCTCTCTCATTACTCTCTCCACGATTTCATCGAGCTCTTTTCCGCTGATCCTCCCGAGCCATCCTCTCGATAATAGGACTTCCGTTGTCTTTCTACCTGAGACCAGCTCTGGTATGGTCTCCTTTGCTATCTTAATAGATATATCACCCTTTCTCAGTAGTTCCAATAAGTTAGCCATCTCTGCCGGAGGTACCAGTTTTCCTATGTCCTTGATCCTTTCCTGTCCTATCCATCCAACAAGATCGTTGACTATGAGGGCGGCTGCTTTTTCTCCATCGATCTTCGTATATTTCATGACTTCTTCAAAATATTCTGCTAGCTTCTTATTGGAGGTTATAACATATGATAAGTAGCTACTGAGCCCATATTCTTTAATCAACCTCTCTCTCTTCGCATTTGGAAGCTCGGGCATCTCCTTCGCGATGCCCTCCAAATAATCCATCTCTATTTCTACTGGTGGTAGATTTGGATCTGGGAAGTATCTATAGTCCTCCTCGGTTTCCTTTGTCCTTGTACCCACAGTTGCCTTCCTCTCTTGGTCCCAGTGTCTGGTCTCCATCTCGATCTTTATCCCTTTCTCTCTGAGAGATCTCTGTCTAGCAACTTCGTATAGGATTGCTGCTTCTATTTCAGAAATGCTTCCTATGTTCTTGACCTCTACCCTACTTCCTCCCTCTATGCTTATGTTCACATCTACTCTCATTGAACCTTCCAAGTTGAAATCGGCAACCTCCAAATACTCTAGCACGGATCGAAGTTCTTGGAGGAAGGCGATGACTTCTTTGGGAGAGCTGAAGTCAGGTTCAGTAACTATTTCAAGCAATGCTACACCGCTCCTGTTATAATCGATGAGGCTATATTTACTTGTAAGCATGGAACCAGTGTGGTAAATGATCTTCCCAGGATCTTCTTCCAGGTTTATCCTCCTTATTCTGGCCTTCTTCAGATTTCCATCGACGTAATACTCTAGATACCCTTCTCTAGCTATACTAGCAACGCCCTTTCCTTCGTATTGAGTAATTTGATAGTTTTTCGGTAGATCGGGATAGAAATAGTGCTTCCTAGCCCAAGAAACCCTGTTTGAGATCTTCATGTTCAAGGCTAAGGCTACCAGCAATGCTTTCTTGACTGCCTCCTTATTGACAACCGGGAGAGACCCTGGAAGTCCTAGGCAAATAGGGCAAACGTTGGTGTTTGGTGGCATATCTCTGTAGTTAGAGCTACAGTTGCAGAATAGCTTGGTCTTGAGAGAAGTCAATTGCACGTGTATCTCAAGTCCTATAATAATCTTCTCTGAGCTCAAGTAAACATCTCCTCCATAACCTTAGCAAGAGAAAGGAGTTTGTCTTCGGACCATGAAGGACCTACGAATTGCATAGATGTTGGTGTACCTGAAACCGAACCAGTAGGCACTGTGAGAGCTGGAAATCCTCCAAGGTTGGCTATCATGAGGGGAGCGTCGATGGCATTCAGCTTCGAAAGGTCTGTAGCATCATAGTTTATAGGGAGTGGGGAGATGAGAGAACCGGGCGTTGCAATGAGAGAACCGTCTTTTAGATGAGATTCAATCTTACGCTTTATCACGGCTCTTGCTTTCAGAGCTAAGGAATAGTACATTTCATAATACCCCTTGCTCAGAATGAATGCACCAAGCATAATTCTTCTCTTGACTTCCCATCCGAAAAGTGATCGGTTCATCATGTAATAGCTATCCCAGTCGTTGTCCTCAAGTTCAGCTATTCTTGAACCGTACCTAACACCATCGAATCTAGCTAGGTTGCTACTGGCTTCGCTGAACGCGATTACATAATAAACTTGGGGAACCTTTAGAAGTATTGGTTCAGATATCTCTTCGACTTGCGCTCCTTCTTTTTCTAAAGTGGAAATCTTCCTCCAGAATTCTTCAATCACGTATTCCTCTGCCTGTGGATGATTGAGAAGTTCTCTAGGGATCTTGAGTTTCAGTTTGCGAAGGAGATCAAAATCAGGCTCCTTCGAGGCTATCTCCTCGATCCTGTTACCCCATGGATTGTGGGAACTTGTTGGGTCAAGGGGATCGAACGAGGAGATGATGGAAAATAAGTATGCGAGGTCGCTAGCGTTCGATGACATGGGACCGATCTGATCCATGCTGTCAGCGTAAGATATTAGTCCGAATCTGCTGACCGCTCCATATGTTGGCTTGAGTCCAAAAATCCCCGTCCAAGCAGCTGGCAACCTTATGCTCCCTCCTGTATCGCTACCCAAAGCTAAGTCTACCACCCCCGAAGCTACAGCAGCTGCGCTGCCAGAACTGCTTCCTCCAGGAGAAAGCTTTGTATTTATCGGGTTAAGAGTGGGCCCAAAAGCACTAGTCGTTCCCAGAGCCCCCATAGCGAACTCATCCATATTTGTCTTGCCAATAATGACTGCTCCCTCTCTTTCCAGTATCTTCACTATCGTTGCTGAGTATTGTGGGACGAAGTTTTCAAGTATCCTGCTAGCGCATGTGGTCCTCAAACCTTTAGTAACAATGTTATCCTTGACTGCTATTGGAACTCCCGCAAGCTTTCCATTCACCAATTTATCGGGAACTTCGCTTTTCATTGTAATGAAAATGTTGAGTACTGGATCCTTCCTAGAAGCTTCCTCCAACGCCCTCTCAACGTAAGCGTATGGATCAGTTGCCCCGTTCTTCAAGTCCTCTATAAAGCTTACTACCTTCCCTCTCTTCTTCATCCTTCATCCCTTGAAGACCTTTGGACCCTTGACATAGCCCTCCTCCAGAATAGCTTGTCCCAGAAGCTCTCTTCCCATTTCTATCTCGTAAATGGGGGAATCCTCCCTCAGCCTTCCTTCAGATAAATGCGTTATCTCTTCGTTTCCGACGTCTAAGGAAAGTATATCATCTATGTAACCCAGTATCATGACGATCTCTTTGGAGAGTCTTTCTCTCTCCTCAACGCTCAATTTTATTCTGGAGAGCCAAGAAAGTCTTTCGATGAGCTCTTCATTCACCAGTCTCTCCTTTGTAGACATGAATTTCAAGCCTCAATTTGCATTTCACAATGCATCTTTAAAGCATGAAGCTCCTAGTTATTAATTTCTTTGGAACAAAAAATGAATTTTTTCTATTTTTGTAATGTATTAGAAGAAAATATTTCTAAAAACGTTTTTGATCTCATCTTTAATGCAGTCCCTATTTATCCAGTCATTTCCATTTCGAGCGTTTTTGAGAGATTCTAGAAATCTGAGCCTCCCTTCCCTGAAGGGATAGAGTCTGCAACAGTTTCGAGATTAAAGGCTTTTCAAGGTCTCTTCAGGTGTTCTAGTGTCATGAGCGCTACAATGTACACAGAAGCAAAATGCATGTCAAGCCCCTGTAGCCTCATAGCCTCGTCGGCTCACGGAAGCTGGTTGTTTCACATGGGTCCGCATAGGTCTTCTATGATAGGGCTCGGGATAATGCTCATAGGGGCATACTCCTAAAGGCTTGTGAACCCGCTTCTCATAGATATATCAGCGACCTTTATTCCCACTACCTGTTCCCGGAATGTAGTGAGAGTTTCAGAGAAACCATGAGGAACCACCTATGGAGACCTGAAATGACCGTAGATGGGAACGGTTAGCCAGAAAAGTTCACAGGTTCCCAGTTTGTATCCGGGTTCACATGATTCATCCGTTGGGTAGTTGAAGTGACTGGGGAGTCCCAAAGTTATCATTCAGAGTGAGAGCATCCAAGGCAATATATTCCCAAAGGAACATTGAAGCTCTTCACAACCAGTTCTCGCCATTTGTTGCAGAGCTTTTCATATTGAAATTTTTATAAAAATCGAAGAGTGTCTTCTTGGTTCTAATTTCGTAAATAAAGAGGCTTTTTCTAGCAGGAAGTGCTACGTTAAAAACTTCAGCACTAGCTATCTTTGCATGAAGTACTTTGCTTCTGTGAGCATGACCGTGAATTACGAGTTCAAGACTATCTAACTTTCTTATCAGTTCTTCTGCTTTAATCGAGCCCATTTCGGGCCAAGCATAAGAAGGTTCTCCATGGAGAGTCTTGTATGTAGGTGGATAGTGAAAAACAGCAATTTTAATTCCACTAAAACTGGTATTCAAGAAGTGCTCGAATTTTCTGAGCCTTTCCTCATATTTCTTTTCTATATTGGGAATGTTCTTCCTTTGCCACCTCGTTGGGACATCTAATATTCCGGTGGTTCCAAAGATCATCATCTTCGGAGAGCTTGTCTCAATCGTCAAAGTTGAATCGTCCAGCCAGTTAGCCCATGTATACTCTTCTCTTATTTTTTCTCTCAACTCGTCATACTCATCGTTACCAAAAGTGGCAACAACATTCATTGGTTCACACTTCCGCAGAATTTCCCATGCTTTCGAATAAAACTCTATTCTTCCTCTTTCAACCATGTCACCTGCTAAGATGAGAAGATCGGTTGATGTATTTTCTCGACATCCTTTCTCAACGGCAGTAATTAGATCAGCCTCGCCAATAGGCAAATGAGCATCGCTAGTAGCAATTATTTTCAACCCTAGCACCTCATCTGAAGAAGCTCATAACATTTTCCTGTATGTAGCTGAGCAATATGCTTCTATCTATTTTGAGCTTTGTAGACATGAAGTCAATAAGCTGGGGGATCCTGTCGGTGGTGAGCTTTTCTCCCCTGTATTCATAGGGTCCATCGCTCTCAGTAAGAACCCTTCTTAGATCTGCGAAATGGAGAAGATCGGCATGTTTCTTTTGAATTATAGCAGCGACATTGAATGATATATAGAAGCCTGCCTCTTGAAGTTTTTGCATAGTTTCTTTAGAACCAGTGAACCAGTGGAAAATTGCCTTGGTCACATCATGCTTCAGAACTAAATTGGCTACATCGTCCCATGCGCCAGCAGCATGGAGGTTGAGTATAGCATCAGTCTCCTTCGCGAGAGTCAAAAAGGTTCCGAAAACTCGCAGCTGAAGTTCAAAAGTCTGTGGAACGAATTTTCTGTCGAGGCCTACCTCACCTATACATGGAATATCCATTTTGTCCAGAAGTTTTTCGATCTCCTTTAAAGCCTCTCTGTTAGCATCCTCGATTCTCCATGGGTGGATGCCAATACATGGTTTCAAAAAATCATGCTCTTTAGCTAGCATCAAAGTTCTCTTTGAACTTTCTAAATCATCTGAGACGGAGATTATTATGTAGCTATCTTTTAGCCCTGATATATAGGCCTCATCGTATTCATATGCGTGAGCATGAGAATCAACATATTTCGTCATCTTCACTGAAGCCATCACAGTATCCCGTTGGTTTGTTTTGAGATCGTGCTTTTTATCCATTTCAACATTTCTTCAAAACTTGGAAACTCGAGCTCTTCCTCCTTGGGAGAAAATCTGTGTCTGTCGTCTTCGCCGTACGTTATATACTTGGCTGACACTCCTCCACTTTTAATCTCCTTTTCACCCAATACTGCAACAAGGGGGATCCTCAGCATCCTCACCTCTCTCAATCTTGAATTCAATCTCCCCTCTGTGAACAGCATGGTTCGCACTCCCTCAGCTACAAGAGTCTCGTATATTTCCTTGGATTTTTTGACTTGAACTTCACTACTTTCCTCTACTGGAAGGACGGCGACTTGGATGGGGGCAAGCCAAAATGGAACCCTGCCAGCGTATTGTTCCAACATTAATCCTATGAACCTCTCCATGCTACCTAATATTGCTCTGTGTATGATCACCATCCTTTTCTCGGAATTGTCCTTATCCATATATGTCAGATCGAATCTTTCGGGTAGATTGAAGTCTAACTGTATAGTAGCAGCTTGCCACTCTCTGCCGAGCGAATCTCTGAATATCACATCAATCTTAGGTCCATAAAAAGCAGCGTCCCCAATCGACTTTGTAAAGGTTAGCCCCATATTTTCCAGAGCTTTTTCGAGCGAGCTTTCAGCGTGCTCCCATATCTCATCGCTCCCCATATAGCTCTTTTTGTCGCTTGGATCCCTCAGACTGAGGGTGAATCTATATTCTCTGAGCCCCATAGCTGAGTAAATTTCCTGAATGAGAGAAAGTATCTGAGATATCTCCTGCTCAATTTGATCTTCCCTCACGAATATGTGAGCATCATCTATTACGAAGCCCCTAACTCTTGTGAGACCATGAAGTGTTCCGGCCCTCTCATATCGATACACATTGCCCATTTCAAAGTACCTAACTGGAAGTTCCTTATAGCTCCATTTTTTCCTCTTCAATATGAGTATATGGAACGGACAGTTCATCGGCTTTATAGCATGTTCCTTCTCATCTAAGGTGAACAGGAACATATTCTGTCTGTAGTGGGAGAGATGACCGCTTATCTGGAAGAGGTCAGTAGTAGCAATGTGAGGAGTCGCGACGAGCTGATACCCTCTCTTCTGATGAAGTTTTACTATGTATTCATCGAGAGCCCTCCTCATAGCTGCTCCATTGGGAGCCCAAAGGATGA
>POCB01000230.1 GCA_002899805.1 Fervidicoccus sp. | reverse complement strand
CCGCCTTTTTCTGCTAGGTATATCCCTACAACAGCAATTATTATTATTACAGCTACTATAGCTCCCAAAACTGTAGTGGAAACAGATCTCATCCATATCACCTACGACAATTAAGGAAAATATAAATGCGTCATAGATTTAAACTTTTCTAAGATTAATGTTTAATGAAAATTATAAAAAAAGGTGTAAAAAAGTTGAATCCCCTTGAAATAAAAATTCTGACAGAAGATGGAAAGGAAGTAAAACTTGGGGAAATCATAAAAGGGAAATGGACTGTCCTCTACTTCTATCCAAAGGATAATACTCCAGGATGCACCATCGAGGGAAAGGAATTTTCAGAGCTGCTCGGGAACTTCGAATCATTAGGAGTAATGGTTTATGGAGTGAGCAGAGACTCTCCTAGCTCACATAAGAGGTTCAAAGAAAAACAGGGAATAACTGTACCCCTTCTATCCGATCCTGATGGCACACTCCACAAAGCTTTAGGAGCATGGGGAAGGAAAATTGGTGGGAAAGAAGGCGCTATAAGGAGCACTTTCATTTTCGATCCAGAAGGAAGAGTTGTTTGGAGCATGAAAAGCGTGAAACCGAGGGGACATGCAAAAGAAGTGCTCGAAATCGCGAAAACATTGATAGCTAGCGGTAAAAATTCTTCCTGAAATAGAAAAATAGAAAAGTTTTTATATTATTTTTTCACAGCTTCAAAAGCTGTGGTGATATGATGAGCCAATGGGATTGCATGTAGGAGTAGACCCCACCAGATGCTCGGGTTGTAGATATTGCGAGCTCTGGTGCTCCTATAGGCATGAGGGGTTCTTTTCTCCATACTTCTCTAGAATAAAAGTTGTGAAGGATGAAGTTCTAAAGATCGATTTCCCTCTAACATGCCAGCAATGCGAAGACGCTCCATGCGCGAAGGTTTGTCCAACAGCAGCTATCTACATAGATGAAGATGCAGGTATCGTAAAGCTCAACGAGGAATTATGTATAGGATGCGGATCCTGTGTTAGTGCTTGCCCCTATGGCTATTTATCATTGAACCCTAACTCATTGAAGCCACTTATTTGTGACCTATGCGGAGGAAGCCCGGAGTGCATAAAACGTTGCCCTACCGGTGCCCTATTTCTCACCTCCGAAGTTATGTCAAGAGACGTGGAAATCGATGATCCCTTAGGAAGGGACCACGCAAAAGCTGTGATAGAATCGAAAAAATTCAGAAAAGTGTGGGTGGCGAGAAATGAATAGATTATATGGATATGCTGGGAAAACATTGAGGATAGATCTCTCGAGAAAGGAAGTGAAGTATGAGGAACTCAGTAAGGAGCTAGTAAGAGGGTACATTGGCGGAAGAGGGATAAATGTTAGAAGGCTTTACAATGAGGTTCCTCCAGGTGTCAAACCGCTTGGACCTGAAAACAAGCTAATGATTGCGACTGGACCTGTTGCTGGAACCGGATTTCCACTAGGAACTAGAGTTAATGTTAGCGCAAAATCTCCATTAACGGGAATTCTTGGAGATTCAAACGCGGGGGGACATTTTGGTTCGGAGATGAAATACGCAGGGATAGACCAGATAATACTGGAGGGAAAAAGTCAGAAGCCGGTATACATTTTCATTACCAACAAAAGCGTTGAGTTCAGGGACGCCGAAGGCATCTGGGGAGAGAGAATTTCCAAAGCTTATGAGCAGATTCTCAGGGAAATACGGGATTATAGGGCGCAGATAGCTATAGTAGGACCTGCCTCTGAGAATGGTGTTCTCTTCGGTGGAATCTTTTTCAATATGGTCAGACCAGCAGCGAGAACTGGAATGGGGACTGTGATGGCTTCCAAGAATGTCAAGGCCATAGTTGTAAGAGGAGAAGGATACGTAGAAGTCGCAAAACCGAGAGAGTTTGAAGCTCTAGTGGAGGAGATCGAGAGAGAAGTCTATGCGCATGATCAGTATTGGCCAAGAAGGATTATGGGGACAACGAGGATTCTTCTTGCTGGGAACAAGATAGGTATGCTGCCAGGGTTTCACTTCACGAGAGGAGAGGTAGACTTTGCCTTTGAAGTGAGCGGAGAACTTATGGCATTGAAAAACAACTTGAAGACCAGAGGATGCTTCTCATGCATTGTTCCTTGTAGCAGAGTTTTTGCGTTTAGAAGAAGTAGCGGAGAAGGCAGAGTTAGCGAAGGACTCGAATATGAGGCTTTAGCGGGCATGACAGTGAGGATCGGGAACAGGGATCTCAATAAGGGTCTTGAAGCAGTAGAGTTGCTGAACGATCTAGGAATGGATGTTATAACTACTAGCGAGGTCATATCTTGGGCAATGGAACTGTACCATAGAGGAGAGCTCAGTGATAATGAGACTGGAGGGCTTAAGCTTGAATGGGGAGATATGGAATCCGTTATGGAACTCATCGAACAGATTGCTTATAGGCGGGGCTTTGGCTCTCTCCTTTCAGAAGGTGTAGCGAGAGCAGCTGAAAAGCTTGGAAGAGGAGATGAGATAGCATTTCACGTGAAGAAACTAGAGATGATACAAGCAGATCCGAGAGCTCTGAAAGGTTATGGTCTTGGTTTCGCAGTCGCCAGCAGAGGGGCAGACCACCTTAGGTCAGAACCTTTCATAGAGCTCAGCGATGACCCGGAGCTTGGAAGAAAAATGTTCGGAGAACCTGAAGCCACAATGAGGCTCGGGATTAGAGGAAAGGGAAAGCTCGTTGCCTATTATGAAAATATTTGCGCTTTGGTGGATTCCCTCGAAGTCTGTAAGAACTTAGCCGAGAACATGGATATTCTGGACTATGAAAGAACATCGAAGCTATTGTCAAGTATAACAGGTATGAGCTTCACGGTAGAAGAGGTCAAAGATATAGGCGAGAGGATAGTTAACCTGGAAAGGGCCTACTTGGTCAGAGAGGGAATCAGAAGGAAAGATGATGTTCTACCGAAGCGCTTCCTCAAAGAACCAATGCCCAACGGAAAATCCAAGGGGCATGTTATAGAGCTGCAGCAGATGCTCGATGAATACTACGAAATCAGAGGTTGGGATGTCAGAACCGGAATACCAAAAGAGGGAATCTTAAGAAAACTAGGCTTGGAAGATGTCGCCGAGGACCTGAAAAGAAGAAACGTGGAGCTTTCTTGATTTTTTATTCTTTCTAGATTGCTGATGAGGTGAATTGAAAATGGTAGAGGGAATAGAATCTATCAGGAAAAAAATAGAGGAAAGAGAGGGAGGATTACTCAGAGCTCTGAGTCATGGTCAAATGGTAATGATGTCCATAGGCTCAGCTATAGGCACAGGTATGTTCCTCGGTAGCGGCTTCGCTATAAAATTGGCAGGTCCCGGCGTGGCCATTTCGTTCGTAATCGGGGCAATCATCGCATACACGGTCGGATTGTCATTGGCAGAAATGACAAAAATAGCACCAAGTACTGGCTCCTTTGGGAATCATGCTGAAATTTTCATTGGAAGGTACATGGGCTTTCTTGTCAGGTACATGTATTGGTTCGCAGAGGTCTTTGCCATAGGAGCAGATTTGGTCGCTGCATCTATATACATGTCTTACTGGTTCCCAGAGATCAACCCTGTGGTATGGATGCTGGTTTACGGAATCGCACTATTCATATTGAATTCAGCAACCGTAAAGGCAGTCGGAACAGTGGAGTTCATCCTGTCCTTTGTGAAGAGTTCAGCAATTGTCCTTTTCATAATCATAGGTTCATATATAATCTTAAGACCTACAAGCTTTGGAATTAGTTATCCAGATGCGACCTACACTTCGTTGCTTCCAAATGGATTACTCGGGGTTTGGCTCGCTACCGTAGTAGCTATATACTCTTTCATTGGTGTTGAAGTAGCGGGGGTAACATCTGGGGAGGCGAAGAACCCTGAGAAAGACGCCCCAAAGGCATTGAAGACAACCCTTGCTCTCTTGACCTTTCTATACGTTGTTTCCATGGTAGTAATAGTGAATATCGTCCCCTGGAGCAAAAGCGGAGTTGGTGAGAGCCCATTCGTGGCCGCATTCCAGCTTGCTGGCATACCTGCTGCTGCTTCCATTACTAACTTTATAATATTGACAGCGGCTCTCTCTGGAGCCAATACGGACCTTTACTTGAGTTCTCGAATGCTCTTCTCCCTCTCGAGAGGAAGGCTAGCTCCAACGAAGTTGGGAAAACTCAATAGGTTCAAAGTTCCCTTCAATGCTGTGTTAGCGTCAATGTTTGGAGTTGCTGTTATGACGTTTGCGTCGTATCGCTATGGCTCTTCGGCTTCTTATCTAATTGCCTTTGGAATTGCAGCATTCGGAGGAATATTCGTCTGGTTATCTATATTAGTATCTCACATAGCTTTCTCGCTGAGATATAAGAAGATGACATTACCATTGCTTTCTGGAGCAGGCACAGTCCTTCTCTTTGGAGTTCTGATATCAACAGCCATAACTCCAGGTATAGAAATAACGATACCGTCTGGGATATCTGTGATTTCGGTGCTGACATTGCTCTATTTTATCCGTTACAAGGAACCAGCCGATGAAAACAAAATAGGTAAATCTAAATTGGAAAAAATGCTTATTCCGTTGAAGAAATATGTAAAGACAGAAAAGGAAAAAGGTTAAAGAAGTATTTCTTTCAAGGAGTAAAGGCTGTCCAATTTTTGGGTACTATTGAGCGAGCAAAGTTCGTGGATGGTTTTTTCCTTTCTGTGCTCATATAAGCCGGTATAAAGGATCGCTTTCATGCCCGCTGCTAGAGAACCAAAATAGTCTTCGATACACGAATCTCCCACATGGATCGATCTTTCAGAAGTTACCCCAATTCTCTTTATAGCTATTTGAAATATAGCAGGATTTGGTTTCTCTGTCCCCTCGTCTGAGGATGAAACTATGGCATCTAGATATTGAGATACTCCTTTTCTTCCCAGAATTTTCCAGAGAGCTTTCTCTGGAAAGGATGTATTACTCACGATAGCAGTTTTCAGTCCTTTCTTTTTGAGCTCCTCAAGGATTTCTGGTACACCAGGTCCTAATTTGATTTCATATCTCTCGATCTCCTCAAGATACCTTTGCTTTACGACTTCCAATTGATCCTTCTCAAGTGAAATACCCAAAGATGATGCTAAGAGCTTCAGGAAGTTTTCATATGGGATAGATAGCGAAAACTTCCTGAGGTGTAAAAAACTCTTCGGAAGTATTTTTTCGTCGAAACTCGCTCCTATCTCTTCAAGAGCTTTTTTAATAGCCATTAATCTCATTTCCTGATATTTCATCTCGTCCTGCTCAGTCTCATATATTAAAGTGTACCAAAGATCGAAAGTTATGCCTGAGAACATCATTTCCGTCTACCGCGATTAGTTATTGTATTAAAGAAAATTAAATTGTCGGGTAGATGGAAATTTCCGCTTGGTTCCTGAAGTAAAAGCGAGTGGCATAGTGTTTTTGTTCATCAGCTCGTTCCTCGATTGAGAGCCTCAATTGCCCTTTTAATTATCTCTTCGTCCAGATAAATCATTTTTTTGGTCATTCCTCCGTCTATTATAAAATCCGCTGCCGTTATCCATTCAGCTTCGCTAGAAGCTAGGAATGCTATGAGAGAAGCAACGTCCTCTGGTTTACCTACTCTACCGGCTGGATGTTGAATGTGGTCGAGTTCGTTGAGCTTGGGCTTTCTGGGAGGTATTTGCCATTCACTCGTATCTATCCATCCGGGAGAAACCGAGATGACTCTTATCCTGTATTTTGATAAGCTAATTGCTAAAGCGTGAGTGAGTGCCAAGATCCCTCCTTTTGATGCTGAATAAGGTTCTGTATTCTCTTCAGACTGATAGGCCCTCGTTGACGCAATATTGATTATTACTCCTCCATCCTTCTTCATGTATTTAAGTGAATGCTTAGCACATATCCATGGTCCGTACAAATTGGTTCCTATTATTCTCATAAATTCTTCCGAACTCTGTTTCTCCAAATCATTCCCCGTGAACGGTATTCCGGCATTATTGACTAGCACGTCTATTTTACCCCTTGAACCCCCAGCTAGTCTCATCAGCTTTTCAACATCTGTTTCCTTTGAAACGTCAACATTTACAAAATGAGCGTCGATTCCCTCATTTCTGAAAATTCCTTCTCTGATCCTTCCCGCTGCTTCATCGATATCTGCTATAAATACTGTGCAACCTTCAATTCCAAGTCGGGATGATATCGCTGCCCCTATACCTTTTGCTCCTCCGGTAACTACACAGACCTTTCCTTCAAATCTCTTTGGATACGTTGAATGAGACTGTCCACATAAGATATCACCTCCAGTTCACATACCAATAAGCGAAGAGGTTCATGAAAAGCTCAATACTTCTCAAACTAAGAACACCAGAATTCACATTGTTAAAGAAAGCACGAGACCTATACTTCAAAAAACTAAAGAAACGCTCAACAGAACTCCTCAAACAAAACGTGAACCCATCACTCATAGCAAAAATCACACACTACACAAAACTAGATTGTATACTCACATACAAACGAGAAAAAGAAGCAGAAAGAATACTCAACAAAACATCCAAGAATGACACAAAAAACAGAGAAAGTGGGTGAGCATTGGAGACGTTTCGGTAGCATATGCTATCTAGATGTAAACACACTTGTTATTTCAATTCTTTTCTTCTTTTAGGATTTGTATTTTTGCTTGATTTAGTGCTTCACGTATTTTATCCTCGAAATCTTTAACATCGAGTTTACCGTTACTAACTGAAATAATTACTTTAATATCATGATTGCTGAACTTCGTTTGTAAGAAATTCAAAATATTAGCGACTTTTGAAAGCCCGCCTACAGGAACTTTTAACTCTAGCTGTATGGAGGAGAAATATTCTTTTTCCTCTTCTCGTTCTGGGGGGAGCGGTGATGGAGCTAGTTCTTCAATAGGCTTCTCAATAGATATCTCTTTTTGTTCGCATAAATCTGATTTGACTATTATCTCATTCTCAATAAGATTTATCACTGGTTCTTCTTTGAAATACTTGCACTCTATTTTATCACCTTTAAGGTAACCGAGGGCAAATGAGCCTGTTTTTACTCCCTGCTTTATACACTCTATTAATACGTCTTTCGAGGCCAGCATGATTTCTCCCGGTGTGCTTAGAAGTGAGTCATAAAGTTTCCTAATATCTACGTAAGTGTTTCCGGCCAAATACTTATTCACAAGAGCTAAAGGAGCTAATTTTTCAAGAATCACTCCCTCACTTTTTAAATAATCGTAGACTTCTTTGCTCAGGTCGAGTTTTCCAAAATTGGTTGATATGCCCATATCTTTTTCTTTGAACCCATCTTTTGAGGGCAAGTATATTCTGCGGTAGCAATTTCTCAGCTTTTGGAACTTTATTTCCTCCAACTCCTTAATTTTATTTTGAATCGTTTTCTTCTGCTCTTCTGTCAGCTTTAGCTTTGCGTCTTTTTCAATACTGCGGAGGGCCAGCAGTTTTCTTAGATATGAATGAAGCTCTTCTTTTCCATTTTCGTCGATGCACAAAAATATCAAAGTATTCCTGTATACCCTGGGATTATCCCCACTATTTTCTAGAATATCATTGTTCGGTTTTTCTTTGTTCAAAATAACAAGCTTAAGCTCTTGATTATCGGGAACATCCCTCGAAAACTTCGGATATAAATACGGCTTGAGAAAAGTTTTAGAAATACCTTTTTCTATGAGGATCCTTTCTTCCTGTAAAATTTCATCAGCACGTATATTTTCTTCTCTATTTACGATGATTCTGTTGAGGTTTGGTTTATTTGTAAAATAAAGGCCGTCGTCAGATAGATAGAATAACTTTTCTCTAAGTTTGTTTATTGCAGTATCAATAATTGTGCTGTTGAAATCTGGTGTAATTACGCTCAGTTTGACTTCCTTTATACTGCATCCCTGCTCTCCTTTGCCGGAGAAGGACATCATGAAAATCGCTGTGCTTACAGCAGTCCCTAGCTGGTAAGATTTATATGCGGAACCAATATCTTCATCGACCTTCTTGGAGCCTGAATCTGGAGAAATTATATCCTGAGATATTACGCTGTCGTATTCTTGACCAATATGTTTTATGAGTTCTCTTCTTATCTCATCATTACTCAGATTGAAGTCGCTCAATCTAATGAATGGTGAATCCTTATTAAGGGAGTCATGAATGACTAGAGATAAGAGTCTCAAAACGCCTCTAGTCCTTTGGAATGTTGGAAAAGACCCCCACCTTTTATAAAGGATATCAATGACCTCGGGCTTGAACGGATAACTATTTTTAAACCTCTCACGATACCCGTTTAATTCGTCATTCGTAAGGAGCCCTTCCTTCCTTGCATGCTCTATAAACTCATCTACAACCTTCTTTACCTCTTGTTCATCTATATTTTCGAAAAGTCTCTTCCTTATTACATGAACTATTTCTTCGTCCGCAACAGGCGCATATATTTCTTCCATTCTCCCTGTTATCTTTAGCAATTTCTCGAAAGCTCTTTCAGCATTCTCATCATAGTGTTCTAGTATACTTGAAGGTAGAGTGAGAACCAAGAAAGCTTTGTCGATAGAAGCTACAGTTTCACAAAGTTCTTGAATGAAAGCAAGAGTTTGCGAGCCTAAGTTTGTTTCTCCAACCTTAATTCCAGAGGCTTTAGTAATATATTCGAGGACTTCATCCATTAATATGAGAACAGGTGAGTTTTGAGACAAGATTTTTCCAATCTTTTCCTTACCGGGAGCAATGTCGCTTTTCATTAGCTCGACCTTACCAGTAAGCTGTCTTTCAA
>POCB01000065.1 GCA_002899805.1 Fervidicoccus sp. | reverse complement strand
CCTCACGGGAGTTTGTAGAATCTCTCAGATAGAATTGAAAGTTGTGGAGGCACTACGATGTAATCGTCCTCGAGCGGGAGAATCTCTCAGATAGAATTGAAAGCTTGATCTTGCCTCAACAAAAGTTGCAGGAACAGGGCGAATCTCTCAGATAGAATTGAAAGGGATTGCTGAACCAGAGAACTAAACCATTGGTTGGTGAATCTCTCAGATAGAATTGAAAGTTCCTAACTGTCTCCAACTATAATATATATCATTCTTGAATCTCTCAGATAGAATTGAAAGGCATAGGGCTGATAGCTTCTTATGCTCTGAAGCGGAAGAATCTCTCAGATAGAATTGAAAGTAAATCACTATTCTAGTTTTAAGAGCATTTACTTTTACGAATCTCTCAGATAGAATTGAAAGATTCATACAACGTGTTCTATGATATGTACAAAGCTGTTGAATCTCTCAGATAGAATTGAAAGTTGTTATTATGTATTATTATAAATGTATGGCTTTTTAGAATCTCTCAGATAGAATTGAAAGTGTCCCATATGAACAGTATGAGAAGGTGTCTGCTGTATGAATCTCTCAGATAGAATTGAAAGCAGTATAAATGCCCCACGTAATCTTTGCTGTATTGAGAATCTCTCAGATAGAATTGAAAGTAAGGATTTGCTGTTAACTGAGTTATCACCGTTTGATGAATCTCTCAGATAGAATTGAAAGTGGCAAACAAGCGGCATTTTACCTCACGGGAGTTTGTAGAATCTCTCAGATAGAATTGAAAGTTGTGTGAGCTTTGATCATACTTAACTATAACATAACGAATCTCTCAGATAGAATTGAAAGATAGATATCTTTCTTTCTCCAGCATGACAATAACTTCTGAATCTCTCAGATAGAATTGAAAGATACAGGCAACTGTCACTGTATCTGGTGGAGTTCCAAGAATCTCTCAGATAGAATTGAAAGTTTATCTCAACATTCGTTATTAGATCATAAACCGATGAATCTCTCAGATAGAATTGAAAGCCTTTTTGGTGTCTGTTGGCGAATTGAACTAGGGCAGAATCTCTCAGATAGAATTGAAAGAAATAAATATTTTCTGATATTCTGTGACTTCCACTGGAATCTCTCAGATAGGATTGAAAGAAGCCATACTGCTTAAGCATGCTGTACATGCCCCTGTTGGAGAATCTCTCAGATAGAATTGAAAGAGAAACTCGGGGCATAGTTGTATGCCTAGGGGTATTTTGAATCTCTCAGATAGAATTGAAAGATTGAAGTAAGCTGATTATCGTTTATCTTTGCTATGAATCTCTCAGATAGAATTGAAAGTCAGGTTTTTTCCGTTTTTTCCAGGTGTCCCTTAGCCTGAATCTCTCAGATAGAATTGAAAGTTTCTTGTAGGAGAGGGCTCCACCCCTTCAATCTCCATCGAAGTCAAAGGAGATGAGCAAGTAGGTAACTATAAGTACTCATTTTCAAATATAAAAATATTTGATGATTGTTATGCCTCTTTCTTATGTTGGAACGAGCGGCTGGGTATACGACTGGAATGAAGGAGGGGATCTCAGGTGGTACGCAGAGAGCTCTGGGCTCAACGCTGTCGAGCTGAATGCGAGCTTCTACAGGTTCCCCTTCCCCTCCCAAGTTCTCGGATGGAGGAAGAGGGGGGAGAGGCTCAGGTGGTCAGTGAAGGTCCACAGGAGCATAACACATCTCAGGAAGATGGGGAAAGGATCTGAAAAAATATGGGAAAAGTTCAGAAGGCTGTTCTCCCCTCTCGATGATATAGTAGATTTCTACCTTTTCCAGCTACCCCCGAGCTTTTCCTGTAGGGAGGAAATGATGAAGAAGATCGAGGATTTCGAGTCCTCCTCCAAGCTTGGGGAGAGGATGGCAGTTGAGTTCAGGAGCAGCTCGTGCTTCAGAGAAGAATTGTCTTCTTGGGGGGAGAGGCTGGGGATCACCTTGGTTTCAGTCGACTCACCTGAAGGGACATGGATAGCGAAGTCTAGCAGATCTCTCTATTTGAGATTGCATGGGAGGGGGGAGTGGTACTTCTACAACTATAGCAGAGAGGAGCTCGTAGAGCTGATAGAGAAATCGATCTCGCTAAAGCCTGAAAAGATCTACATATTCTTCAACAACGACCACTACATGCTGGAGAATGCTAGGCTGGCCCTCGAGATCCTGAAGAAATATGAGTGGTAGGAAGCGTTCATCGAACCTCGAAATGCACATGTCCTTAGTTCCAGATCCGCTCTCGGCTGGGGCTTTCATCCTCTCCGCGATCATTCCGAGCCAGCTCTCCCCGAGGATCTCCCTCAGTATTTCCTTTCTCATCATTCTGCTTGATCTCAAGCAATATATTGGGATCTGCAGGGAGAGGTCTCTAATTGGTTCATCGAGGAAAGGAAAAAAAGCATTCATGTTGAGGCACTTCGCTATTTCCACCTCAGGAAACCTTCCGTATGAGAGCATTCTTATTGAGTTATCTAGATCTTCTTCTCCCAAGCTCAGGAGGAAGCTGTATCCCGCGAAGAGCTCATCTCCCCCGCTACCAGTGTAAATGCACCTGCACCTGTCATCTCTCGCCTTTTTTATTACTGAGTAGAAAACCGCGTCGTTCCTGAACTCTATACAACCTCCATCGAGGTGAGAGTTCAGGTTCTCCTCTCCGATGCACTCAGTTATACTCTTCCTGAGATCCTCAGATCGGTAAGGTTCTATGAAAACGAGCTCAGCATCTATATTGAACTTCTTTGAAAGGTAGTTGGCGAATGCTATATCTTTCGGGAGCCCTCCTCTGTACACTGCAATATATCCTTTCGGCTTGATCCCCTCTAGCAGAGATGCGAGGAGCACAAGCGAGGAATCTATCCCCCCGCTCAATGCGATGCAGTCGCATCCGCTCTTCTTAACTGCTCTCCTGAGCATCTTGAGGAGCTCCTCCCCATAATACCAGCAAGGCGCTTTGATCCTCAATCAGATCACCCTCAGAATTTTGTAACCGTCGTAATCCTCAACCAGGGATTTTGAATATGAAAGCGGGGCTCTGTGCATTGGTCCGGAGATGACGAGAGTGTGTTACTCCCCCCTCTTTTCGCATCTCTTAAGAAATTCTCGACGCTCTCAGAGCTTATCTCTTTGCCAAGCCAATTGCTCATAGAATATTCGCACCCTACTACCAGAGTCCTTATCCCGCTGGCAATCTCCTCATGAAGGAGCTCTTCAGGATCTATCCCCCAGAGGCTCTCAACAAGCTTTGCCCCAACCTCCTCCCCTAACCTCTCCATGTATTTGAGGTGATCCTCTACGTATACATCCCCAGCAATTATCTCCTCTGCTCCAAGCTTTCTGAGCACATCCGCGGTCTCCTCGAACTCCTTCCCCTTATTTAGCTTTACAGCAGCAACAGGTCTTCCAGTGAGGAGGATCGTTTCTAGGGACTTCCCCATGTTTAAAAGTGAGGGCTCGGTCTGGGAAAATCGTAGACAAGGAAGAGACCTACGTCGAACCTTTCCCCATTTTTATAAGCAGCATAAGAGGAGCCTCTCTCTTTCCAGAGATCTCAAGATAGAGATAGCCCGTCCCTCCTCAACTCCTTCTGTAGGAATGAGATTCTCAACTGGAACAAACTCTATGCGGATCACCGGAGCCTCCGCAAAAAGCCTCCTCCCACCCATAACCTCCACTCGTTGAAAGATCTATCAGAAAAGAATATATAAAAACAGCGATAAAGCCAGTAGAGTCGCGGTGAATGCGAGGGACTCGCACAGGGCGAGCCTCAAAGCTCTTTCCAGATCGTGATAAGAGGGGAGGGGAAACTCCTTTCCTATCGTATAGTGCATGTGCTTTTCAAGCTTAATTCTCAGGCACCCCGATGCAGCAGACATCGGATTTCCCGCATTTATGCTCTCCGTGCAGTTCCTGTACTTTCTGAATGCAGCCCAGGCCTCCTTCACCTTCCCACCGACGCACGGGCAGAGAAGGACTGTGATGAGGGACCCGATCCTTGCAGGGATGAAGTTCAATATGGTATCCATTTTCGCGGAGGCCCATCCCTTCTCCCTGAACTCATCATCTTTATATCCAAGGGCGGAATCCATAGTATTGGCCAGCCTCTGCAGCAGAGCACCCAAAGGCCCAAGGAGCAAGTAAAAGAAGAGTGGAGATATGAAGCCATCCACCATGCTCTCGAAGAGGGACTCGATCCCCGCAGACGCTATATACCCCTCACCCAACCTGCTCAAATCCCTCCTCACTATATTGGAGGCGCTTTCTCTCGCGCATTGAACATCTCCTCTCTTCAGGCAGTCGCTCGCTTCCCTCACATAGTCTATCAAAAGCCTCTGAGAAATCGACACCTTCATGATATATATTGAGAGGATCATCCAAACTAATTGGCTCACTGGCCTGAGTATGAACATTGCGAGACCGTAAGCAACTAGGTGGATCCCTACAGAGCAGATCCAGATCGCGACTCCCGCGGCCTTGCTCTTGGGGAGCCTTCTATGGAGGAAGAGGGCGAGCGCATAGGATGTGTGGACGGGGTGCATATAGTAGAGAAAGCCTTCGTGCTTCGGATACATCCAGTCGAGGAGTAGGGCGGAGAGGAGGATGATCGAAAAGTAGGAGAAGCCTGGTGGATAAAGCCAGCTCAGATCCATAGATAAGCACCTGCAGCATATACAGTAAGGAGGAGGGCGTAGCAGAGCTCATTCGAAAATCCCAATACATCGCCATTGGCATATCCTAAAGCTTTCTTGCCCATATAATATGAGAGAAGCGAGGATAGAAGGAGGGAGGACAGGGAAAGGGCTGTGATGATCAGAGAGAGCTTCAAGCTGAAAGAGAGCATGAGTGTAAACGGAAAGGAGATGAGGAGGGAGGCTGCAAGGCTTGAAGGAGAGGAGCTCCTCTTGAATTCTCTTCCCATCCCTTCAGGAGGCTCCCCGCTGAGTAGGGAGGTGAGGATCATCGATGAGGGGGACCAGACTTCGGCTGAAATGGGAAAGAGTATAAGAGCATATCCGGGCTCTTGAAATGAAGAGAGAGACGAGTAGAGCCACAGAGTAAATACGGAGAAGGACGCTATAGCGTAAGATCCCCTGTACTTATCCTTGAGGACTTTTTTAGCATCGACGCCAAACCTCCCAGCAAGCAGGGCTTCAGTGAAGTCTATAAGTCCGTCTGCATGGAGAAAGCCCTGCATGATGAAGTGAAGGGCTACAATAGAAAATGCGATCAGGGGGACGAGCTTTATTTTGAGGGAGAGGAGGACAGCGGCTGGAATTATCGCGATGCCTCCCCTCAAAAGCCCTATAATGGGAAGCAGGTAAACAGATCCGAACGAAAGGCCTCCTTCTCTGTACTTTCTTGGGACTGGAATGGGAGTTAGGAAGGAGAGGAGAGAGAAGAAGTCTTTCACTATTCTACTCGTTTTCTATCACCCTCTTCAGGGCATTTATAAGCTCATCGTCCTCATGGGGCTTCCTGATCCCTATCCTTATAAAGCTGCTCCCCAATCCCTTAAACGAGGCGCAACTCCTAACATGTATTCCCTCCCCCTTCAGCAGGAAGCTTAGATCCAGACCTCTGGGAGACTCAACCAGTATGAAGTTAGCGGAGCTGTCATAAGGCTTAAGCCCAAGGGATTTAAGCTCATTCAGCATCCTCTTCCTCTCGCCTTCGATATACCTCCTCGACCGCATTATAAATTCCCTCGCCTCATCCTTCCTGCTCAATAGCTCCCTAGCGAAGCAGTCCGCGAGGCTTCCAACGTTCCACGGCTGCCTCACAGCATCTATTTTCTCAAGCACCTCTCTGCTTGAAGAGAAGAGAAATCCGAGCCTTATTCCTGGGAGGGAGAGCCACTTCGTCATGGACCTAACGAGGAGGAAGTTCTCTGGAATGCCTGATCCCAACTCTATTGCGCACCTACTGCAGAGCTCCGAATACGCCTCATCCATTAAAACCCTCGCTCTGCATCTTGAGAGCTTCTCGATTATTTCTTCCCTCTCAATATAGATCCCGAGGGGGTTGCTCGGATTAGTTATGACTATAAGTGAATCTTCCCTTCCGCACGCTTCCTCCAGATCAGAAAAGTTCAGGGAAAAAACGTCTCCGCTTTTCCTATAGAAAACAGGCTTGTATGATATCCCCAGCGCTTTCGAAAGAACCTCATATTCTCCATATGATGGCTCCAAGACGTAGATCCATTTAGGCTTAAGAGCGAATATTGCAAGGTTTATCGCCTCCCCTGCACCTGAGGTCGGCACTATGTCTTCTTCTCTGCAGCCGTAAAAGCTTGAAATGGCCCTCTTCAGCTTTTCATAGTTGTAGTCTGGATACCTCTCAAGAACCCCGCTCTTAATGCACCTCTCCACTACCTCATAGGACCCTTCAGGAGGTCCCAAAGGGTTAAGGTTAACGCTGAAGTCTACCCCCTCTTCTCCCCTTCCTCCGTGGATCCGCAAAGCTCGACCGCCTTCTTCAAATCTTCAGGTGTGTCTATGTCTAAAAGATCTCTGTCCTCGTTAAAATACACATTCTCCCAGCTGCCCCCCTCCCTATTGAAAAGGGAAATCCCTGTTTCCTCGGCTGATCCACTTCTCATTTTTACGAGAGTGACGACATCTGCTTTAGAATTCAATGCTTTATCCAAAAACCTCTCTAATGCTTCCCTCGAAAGGAAGGGCATGTCTCCGGGAAGGATGAGAGCGGGGAAGGTGACCCTCTTCAGGATGAGTGATAGGTCCTTAACATATCCAAGGCCAGGGCATTCAACTGCTTGAACCCCCTCTCTCCCCTCAACCTTCCCCAAGTCCTCTTCCCTCATGCATACATACACTTTTCCATTTCCCCTGACCTTTTCAGCGGCATCGATGGAAACATCTATGAGCCTCTTCCCGCATATTATGAGAAAAGGCTTCTTCAACCCCCCCAGCCTCTCTCCTCTCCCTCCAGCCATGATCACTATATCCAAGGCTCACTTCCTCGAATACTTATCGTATATCCTGCTGAGCACCCCTCCAACAATCGCTCCGACCACGTCGTCAGTCATCGGAGGCAGCCCGCTCAAATCCTCGAGATCTTTATCCCCCTCCTTGATCCTGTCTATCCAGTAGTATGCGAGGAGGCCTTTGAATCCGTTTAAGTATTCGGCAATAGCCTTTCCCATTACCTCATCAGCTATTATTCCAGAGGAATCGCTTGAGTACTCCTCCGCTTCAATCCCTGGAAGCAGCCCAAAGGACAGGAATGATTCGGCGAGCCTCGCACTCCTTATGATTATCCTCAGGTTCGGGTCCTTTAGAATGGAGTCGATCTCCTCTTTTATTTCTTCCTCAGCATCAAGTTCACTGAGGAACGGTATTGGCGCTTTTCTGTAGGCCCTCACTGCCAGCTTTACGACCTCATCAATATCTTTGAATCCAAGAGTTTTCGCGGTGTGCTCATCAACAGGAGCGTTCCTGATCTGCTCTGAAAGCGCTCTCAAAACCGCTAAGGATGCAGAGATCCCCACATCTGTAGCCGAGCCTGCAAACCTCTCCCCTCCAAATGGAGAGGCGACCATTGTCGCATCTGAAGGCGTTCCTACAGAAGATGAAGAGTAGCACATTGGGCCGCCGAGTGACATTATCATCCCCTTCACCTCGGAAACTGTCCTGAAGAGGTCCAAAAGCCCCACATCGCTAAGAGGCTCATCCACGATTACAGCCACATTTATGGTCCCGAACTTCCATTTCTCTGCACCTTCAAAGCATGAAGGAGAATCTACGCCGTACGTAACGAAAGCCTCCGCTTCTACCCCTTTGTAGCTGGAAGATCCCCTCGAGTATTTTTTCAAGTCTACAGCCGTGAGAAAGATGGCGGACTCCTCAATGTCTATCCCCAAGCTTCTGGAAGTTTCCCTGCAGAAGTTGTTAAGATCAACATGCTCAAAGTTCTTCGGAACCCTTTTGAACCCTATGTACCTGATCCCTCCATAAACCTTTGGGCAGCCTGATGTCGAGAGGGAAGAGTAGCTCTTTCCCAGGTCTATAACTAAAGCATCGCTCTCCTCAACAATTACCCTTGATATGGCCTCTCACCTCATTTTCATGAGCCTTTCATACTCAATATATATGGACCGCTTTAAATCCTCCACGCTTCTTCCCTTCAATAGGGCTAGTACTGAGGTCCCTCCTGCCCCAACTCCCTCCTTCACAAACCCCTCATCATAAGCCTTAAGCCCTTCAAAGGGGGAGTCGGAAAAGGAGAGGTCCGCATAGACTAAGGAAGCTCCAGGGGCTAATGAGCCCACTAGTTTGCCCATTTTCTCTCCCTTATCATCAAAGACCCACTTCGTAGTTGCTATGCTCACCTTTTCCTCATCGAATTCCTCTCCTGATGCCCTCATGAGCGCTAAGGCTGCGAGCATTTGAGTCCCACCTGCAAGTATTACATGGCTCCCCCCGCTCAATGCGCCGATCGCGATTCCAGCTATTGATATGTGGAGCGGGTCCCCCAAAACGTCGTTAATCTCGAATGGGTCATCCATTCCTTCAGCCCTCTTGAGGGCTGCTTCTACGACCGATTTCTTTATGTCAATAGGGTTTACATTTGAGGAGCTGCTTACAGAACTGTAGTCCCCCATGCCCAAACCCTTGAGTATAGAAAGAGCAGTAGTTGTACCACCAGGCATGCTCTCCCCTATCAAAACAACATCTGATAGAGAGCTGAAGGTCTTCCCCGCGGTCTTCGCCTCAGAAAATAGCCTTTTCGATGTCCCTCTTGGAAGCGCTTCCTCTTTATCTATCCTCCCCCCGACCCTCCTG
>POCB01000107.1 GCA_002899805.1 Fervidicoccus sp. | reverse complement strand
CTTTCTCAACTAGGAGGTGGAGCGGGAAGGAGGTGGTCGTGTGGGTGAGGATGAGGTGATTGATTTCGGGAGCCACAAGATGCTTAAGACATATGCTAGGGTATTCAACATAGAGTACAGGAAGATACCTGGGGAGCTCATAGAGACGCCTCCATTGGATACTATAGAGTTCATAGCTTCTAGAGAGCCTAACTACTCTACATCAACAAAGTATGTCTTTATCCAGCTTAACCCGTTTAAGGAGGAGCAGGTTGAGAGTGTGGTTAAGGAGATAGAGAGAGGAGTAATGAATAGGAAGATATACTACCTAGTAGAGGTCTATGGTGAATCACCATTCGTGCTGGTGGGGAGGACATCAGCTGTGCCAGTAAGATTCGAGCCTTGGTTCGCTACTGAGTACTTCGAGAGATTTCCGCAGGAGAAGGAGCTGTTCTGGGGAATAGCAATTGTATCTACAAGGATTGATATGAGGTATCTGTGGAGACAGGCGTATCTAATGAGAACATACTATGTCAAGGTGGATATTGATGAGGACGAGCTAGGGGACCTAGTAAAGCTCATTAAGGGAGTGAGGAGCTGGGAGGAGCTTATGGAGAGGGTTAGGAATGGTTGAGGAAGAGACTCTACACGCAGACTTTGACAAATGCTTCTTCAAGGGAGTGGTGTACTGCCACCTCTGTAAGAAGTGGTTCAAGAGCTACAAGGCATTCTTCAAGCATCTAGTAATTCATGAACCATCAGAGGATGAGCCTCAGAAGAGAATAACCTTCACGATACTCTACATGAAGTATGTAACAACATCAATAGTTATTCAGAACCCGAAGTACATAGAGAAGAGATACACACTCATGAAATACGTTAAGGAAGGTGGCTTAGATGGGTGATGCTCTGGTTCTTCACAATCCAGAGGCTGAGACCCTAATAAACCTCCTATCAAGAGTTGATAAATGCGTAGTATCAGTTAGAAGAGGTTACCCAAGCAAGCTCTCTAAACCAACCATCAGAGAGATATACGTGGTCCCTAGGAATGTGAAGACGGCTGATAAGATAGTGAGCCTGATTAAAACAGTAAACAGAACCGCCAGGGTCTATGTGATTACAAAAGCCATGATACCGAGGGACTACATAGTAATATTACCCCCTGGGGAAAATATTAATAACGCAATAACTTTGGAGGTTGAGGCGTGTGAGCAGTAATGAGTCCACCGAAACAGATCTTATAAAGGAGCTTGAGGAGTATGCTAGGCTCATAGGTAAGGAGATAAAGCCTGAGGACATCAAGGACCTAATCAGGTCAATGGAGATAGTCAAGAGGCTGTTTAGGGAGGAGGAGAGCAACAGACTGAGGTTCTGTATAGCTGTGGTCCTCGGAGAACCCCATGAACACCTATTAAACAGATACATCATATGGCTTAAGTCAAGGAATCTGCTTAGGCTAGTCTATGGGAGTAAACCGATTGAGTATTCACCTGAGGCATTTGATAGAGAGATTAAGAGGTGTAAGGAGACCTACAACGTGTACTTCGTGAACGGAAGATACAAGCTTATTCCAAAGAACTCGGTTATGGACAAGATACTTAGAGAGGTTGAGGGTGTGGAGGGGCTTAGAGTGAGGAGGATAAGACAGATACACGAGGAAGAGAGAGTTGAGAATAAAGATAATCAATGAGAAAGGAGAGGTAGTGGAGGTAGAGATAAGCAAGGAGGCTATTAAGTCATGTGCGAAGACAGTAAAGGCTCTACATGGAGGGAACTGGGAGAAGTTTGCGGAGTGCCTAGCTGAGGAGATAGCTGATGAAATGACGTGGAGATGGAGGAAGAGCTGGATGGGTTACGCAATCTATAGATCACTAATTGAGAGAACAGGAGATGAGAAGGAGGCTAGGAAGAGGTGGGCTGAGATAGTGAGAAACTACAAGGATAAGATGAAGGAGCTGGCTAAGAAGTGGATAACAGAGTTCTTCCTAGAGTACATGATAAAGCTTCTTGAGGAGGCTGAGAAGAAATGACGGCTAAGAAGAAGGGGAAGACCAAGAGAAGCCCAGTGGTTCTAATAGACATATCGCCTGATGAGGAGGCTATAATGCTTGACTTCATAGAGGACGCCTACCTCTACTTCATGAGAGAGGCACCGTTAGAGGAGCTTGCTGAGAAGGAGAAGTCTATTCAGGAGAAGGCTGAGCTACTTAAGAAGCTTCTTGAGAACCCAGAGACATACGAGAAGCTTGAGGAAACAGATTTAGAAAAGCTACTGAAACTCTACGGAGTAAAAGATTTTAGATACGAGATATACCACACAGAGGAAAAGGAGAAGGGAGAAGGGGAATGGTAGAGATAAAGCTTGATGGAAGATTGTCTTACTCAAAGAACAGAGACATTGCTCTAGCACTTCTTTCTAGGGTGAGAAAGATGGGTGGTAAATGGGTTCTGGGGATAACGTCTAGTTCACTAACGTTCTTTGACATGGACAGCATGGAGGAGAGGGTTGCTAGGAAGGTATGTACTAGACTATCAGAGATAGCGGGTAAAGAGGTTCACGCATTCACCACAGGCACAGGCTACCACTTTGTGATAATAACAAATAAGAAGGAGAGAGACAGGATATACAAGGATGTTCTAAGCGACCCATTCCTAAGCGAGGTCCTTGACACACTATACATAGAGATAGCTCTTGAGAAGGGCACATCAACGCTTAGGATAAGCTCAAAGCCCTGGTCTAATAAGCCACCGCCTAAATATGTGTTCTCATGTAATAAAGATAAATTCTTTGTAATAAAAGAGTTAGTGGGGGAGGGAGGGAGTGGAGCTGGTGAACAAACTCATTGAACTTCTAAAACTCTTCTTCAGAGACACCAAAGAGATTGAGAAGGATGTTGATTACATGCTTAGTCTAACAAATGACTGGATTAGGAAGGCTATCTATGAAGGCACGGTAGGTGATATTGCTAGCCTAAGGCTCCTTGCCAAGGTTAAGAAGCTTAGGTCCAACATAGAGACCTTGTACAATGAGTATATTCCTCCGTTCACGGTTAATACAGCTGAAATGTCTCCTGATTACATAGAGGAGATGCTTAGGAAACTTCCCAACTACAAACACAGACTACCTCTAGATGGAAAGTATTACAGTACTGATAAAGAGACGTTTAAGAAGATAGTTGAGTGGGACTGGAGCGACACGAGAAGATATGTTGAAGACAGATTCGACTGCGACAAGTTCGCCATGTACTTCAAGTCAAGGGTGTCAATAGACTTTGGAGTAAATACGGTAGGGGTAATATTTGACTACGATAGCGGACACGCATACAACGTTGTTATATTGACAGATGTTGATGAGCCACTACTCTTCGAGCCACAGAACGACCTATTATTCAAAGTAAGCAAAAGAAACACAAATATATACACCTTAGCAGGAAACTACATAGTAATACTCTAGAGTGAGCCTGTTGGTGTCTTTGAGAGCAAAATACTCCTAGTCTAGTTGTAGAGTGTGGCTGAGGTGGATAGACTTAGATGGTTAGCTGATAATACTACAATATTGCTGAATGTTAGTGGTGGCAAGGATTCGGCTGTAGCATCGGTTTACGCCACAAAAATCCTTAGATCTCTTAATCCTGAGGCGAGGATCTACGTGATCTATGCTCACACACCTCTAGCACTTGAGGAGAACCTAAGCTATATCAAGAAACTAGCCGAGTTCCTAGAAGTACCACTCCTAGTTGCTAAGCCAAGTCAAGGTCTAGAAGCCTTAGTGGATTACGGGCTCCCATCCTTCAAGAGACGATGGTGTATGGATCTCTGGAAACTCAAACCTATGGAAACTATTGCGTCAAGACTCCCTCCTCCACACCTTAATGTGGTGGGATTAAGAGTAGAGGAGTCTAGAAGAAGAATGACTATATTCAGCAATCACTTATCAAAGGATCCCTGGTTCTTCTGTAGAAGAAGTGGATATTGCTCATATTACTGGGCACCGATCCTCGACTGGGATGAGGATCAGGTGTGGGAGTATATTGAGAAAGAGAATATCCCTAGGAACCCCCTATGGAGAAAAGAAGGACACAGCAGTCATGATTGCGTAGTTTGTTTAGTGTGGGCTGGCTGGGATGACTATATATGGTTAAAAACCACGTATCCAAATAAATGGAATGAGCTAATCAAGGCATATAGATTAATGAATGAGAGAAGAAGAAGAAAAAAGAAGATATTAGCATGGCACTACGTGGATCTCGATGAAGTAGATAAATCACCAACACTACTAGACTTTATGCCAAAGAGAATTAAATATGAAACAGAAACATATGTATCAGAGGCTGATTTACCTGGTCTCCATAAAATTTGAGTATGACCCAGACTACGGACCAATAATTGTGCTAAGAGTTAATGTTAGTAGTAGAAGGGCTCTTAGGTTGTGGCTTGAGCTTGTTAAGAGATTTCCTGGGAAAAATATAGTTGTTGAATGGACTGAAAAAAATGATGTAGATGAGGATGAGCTCATAGACTATCTCGTGAAGATAGCTCTAGAAACTGGGCATAGACCAATAGCGTTACAAGGCTTTGACTCAGCAAACATAAGAGATTAAAAAAAGAGAAAAAAAAGATTTTTTTTAA
This sequence comes from Fervidicoccus sp., assembly GCA_002899805.1. Taxonomy (GTDB): domain Archaea; phylum Thermoproteota; class Thermoprotei_A; order Sulfolobales; family Fervidicoccaceae; genus ARK-14. Next base: position 4,307 of record POCB01000107.1, on the reverse strand, counting down.
AGGAAAAAGATTTTTTTCCTCACTAACCTGTCTTGGTTGGTGCGTATCCCTTCACAATACCAACAACTTTCTCAACTATCTCTGCTGGGAGACCAGTCTTCTCTCTAAACGCCTCAGCCTCAGCAGTAAGCTGATCTTCTGGGGCACCCTTCCTCTTGAGGCTGTAGAGTCTTAGAGTGAGGCTTCTGTAGAGACCCCAATGAGTAGTTGGCACCTTACTGTCCTTGAGTACTCCCTTCACCTGATTCCACAAATCACTTGAGAGACTGCCCCAGTTATTGTACTTTGCTGTGGATAGCTCAATTAGTCTCTGAACCTCTTCTGGCGTTAATTCCTCGTACTTCTCCTTGTATCTTACTACTAGGGTTCTCTTAACTGATAAGACAGATTTTGCGTCGAAGTACCTCTTTCTAGCCATAGCTCATCATGTATATTATTGTGTTATCAGGTTAATAACCTTTACTCTTTACCCTCATCGAGCTTAACAACTATCTCCTCTTCAGATGGCTTCTCAGATACCTTCTTCTCAAGCTCCTTCTTTCTCTTCTCCATAAGCTCTCTAGCGAGTCTCTCCTCCTCCTCAGCTATTCTCCTTATCTTCTCAAGGTCCTCGTCGGAGACCTCAATCCTCTCCTCAGGAGCCTGCTGGGTCCTCAGGCTCTGTAGGGACTGAGCTATTAGCATGGCTATGAGGTCATCAACTCTTGAGGTGCCTAGGCTAAGGCTTCTCTGTGGATAGATTGACTTGAGTATGCTCTCTATACTCTTCTGCTTCTCTATGAAGTCGGATAGAAGCCTTATACACACATCAACATCCTCAATGGTGTACCTAGCCCTCATTTTCTTACTTAAGCTCATTTATTCCCTCACCCCTCCATATGTATATTCTAAGAATATTTTTGTCCTTTAGGTACTTAATGCTCTTCTTCTGCCAGGTGATTGACTGATCAATTTTCCTGATTATGTAGTTCACTATGGAGTCCACACCAATAACTATTATAACATTGTCCTCATCTATCTCACGGATATCAACGGCGAGACCCATAGCCCTTATCCTCCTAATGCTAGACTGAACCCTGGGGTCCTTAAGAACGCTCGGGTACCCATAAGCCATTAGGGACCCCCCATCTTTATTATACCCCACACAAATATAAGTTAGTTGAGGGATGAGAAAGATATGAGCTCCGCATCCACTACACCAACAATTGACTTAGGAGCCTTAGTGAACTCTATGGTTAGCATAGTAGCCTCAGCAGTAAACGCCATAGCAAACGTCCTAGCCCAGAACGCTGGGGTAATCGGCTCCTTAGTAGGATTCGCAGTAGTCATGACATTAATAGGCAGATACCTAAGAAACATCATACCCAACCTACTGGGCTTCATAAGAGGACTCATCTAGCTCAGCAAACGCTCTAGAGCAAAAGAGCTAGTCTCTAAACAAAAATCTTTTTTTTATCTCTTTCCCCAATACTTATTTGGTGGGAGCTTGGAGCCTGAGAAGATTAAGTCATACCTAGCTGGATCAAGAATGTATGTTGAAATGCCTTTGGAATCACTCAAGAAAATCATTGCCGACATGCTTTCCCAGTCAGGACTTAAGGTAATTGATGTGAGCGTGTCAGAGACTGAGATAGTGATCAAAATAGACCCCAAATCCCTCTTCAGGAAAGAGAATATTGATGTGGAGATAAGAGAAGGAAAAGTGATTATGTCAGCTGATGTAGGGTTGGTAAGCTGATGGCTCAGATACTTGGTGCCACAGCAGGTCTCCTATCACAGTTCAGCATAAGAGAGTTTCTTTCATCAGCGTGGGAAATCGTTAAAACAACAGGGAAAATAACCTTTGACTTTGTCAAGAGAACAGCCCCAGTATTCGCAGACCCAAAGAAGGGGACGGTAATAGCGTTATTCGTTTACCTATCATCATCATATCTAAAGGTTGATGAAGCAAGCATAGACCAAATGCTTGATGCGTTAGCAAACAACATAGAGTCATTCTCCTTAGAGGCAGTTATTCCACAGCCATCACCACCCAACCTAGACGCAATAACAAATGATGCCAGAAGAACATTTCCGCTAGACGCATGTGGATGGGGAGACGTGGGTTGCTGGGTCGGTAACGTTGGCAAAATAATTGGTCAAGGAGCATACGTGATTGGGAGAATAATACTTGACTCGCTAGTATTCGTAGGATGGAACCTCCTCAAGCTAATCATAGACGCTGGGAAGTGGTTAGCGACATCAGTACTCAGATACATTGTTAAGCCATTGATAGTCAATATCCTCAGGATATGGAATTGGTCAATGGATCAGATAAGGAATATAAGCTGTACATACCTGATGGCTGTGCCAGTAATGTATCTTGGTACGATAGCGTTTGACCCGAAGGCGTGGAGTGGGGGACTCCTAGGGATTCTCTTCAGGTTCATAGGTGTCCCAATCATTCACCAAGCCTTTGTAGCCATGCTAACAAACAATGAGTGTACAATATCTAGACTTATTCAGCAAGGAATTATTCAGCCAGCCACACCACCAGCACTAACAGTACCATCAGCTCCCAGGACAAAGGCATCACTAGACATAAATGGTCTATACGAGAGATCCTTGACAATGAATATTCTTAAGCCACTTGTGATAAAAGACTACAACAGAACCGCCGAGGGCTCAGGGATAGTGTAATGGGTGTACTGACCAAGAAGCGGGGGAGAGTAGAGTATGACCTAAAAGACTACATAGAGACCTACACAGTATCCTTCCCACCATTCTCAAAAGAGCGTCTGGGACTTGAGTATGAGAGAGTTTTTGAGGCACTAATGTTTGATAGATCAACAAGCTACTCAGGGCTGATCTATGAAAGAGACTATGAGACGGTCTTAGTAAGCAGATTCCCAGGAGAGGCTCGGAGGCTCTACATAGACACATTCGAGAGCGTCTCAGTAAGAAATGTTCTTAAGCAAACAACTATACCGACCCCAGAGAACATTGCGAGAACATACGAGACCACCCAGGTAAGCATTGTTCTTAAGAGACTTACTCTACCTCCATCGGATTACTCCCAGGCTTTTTTTCGAGTCTTTACAGACATCATTTCAAAGCCCCTCAGAATACGTGGATACAGATCACTAAGTGAGTGGATACTTACAAAGCTGGGTCTAAGTCAGTACATAAGCTCGCTTGAGGACCTCTTCTCATTCATTGAGTACAGGATCTCAACAGCAATCTATACACTAACCTACACAGGGTTCTACGAATCATTCTTCAAGACCCTTACGGAGAGAATCTTCTTTACATGGTTCATGGATACCTATGAAACACTAAGCACTACATTAACAATGTCTGGGGGTCTCAGAGACCTCCAGGACATATTCACATCACTCACATACTCAACAGCCCTAAGACTTGTTCAGGGAGAGTACCTTGATATATTAGCAACAGCTAGAATGATAACTGCTTTAACAAGAGATGTAAGAGATCTAGAAGACATGTTCATGTCATTGCTAACTTCACTAGCGATGGTTTTGAGAGACACATTGACTATACCACAGGCATTGGTTAATGTTGGAGAAGCAGTTGAGGGATTGATTGAGGCACTAGTATCGCTATCGGATGAGACACTTGTAGGGATAAGGATAAAGATGACCCAGGCAGATACATCCATGTTAGGAGTTATCTTGTCGCTGTATATGTCCATAAGACCATACGTAAGCATTGCGGAGGCTATATCAGACACGGTCTCGATAGCTATGAAGCCTGTGTTAAGTCCACAAGACATAGTCAGGGTAGGGACATCGCTAACAGCAAGCCTACTGTATAAGCTATCTTACATAGACACTTTCTCAAGCACTATCTACACAGCTACATCATTGGTAACCAAGCCATTGGTGAATATACTAATTAGCTTATCTGATGAAGTAAAGGCTATAGCCAAGACAGTTATTAAGTCATCTGATACACTAGCCCTAGCATCAACGGTTATGGGCTTAGTAACCTATGTCCCGATAGTATCAGCCTACATAATAGAAGTAGATAACATTAGTACATTGATAAAGTTTTCTATAAAGACAGCTGATACAGTAGCAGAAACAGTAAATACATCAGTAAAGCTGTTATATAGAATGGGTTTAGAAGACATCTTTACAAATACGTCAAATCTATCAGCATCGCTACTGATGAACCCGCTGATAACAATAACGGAGAAGTTAGTGGATACCACAAGCATAACAGCAAGATTTACCCAGTCCCTAAAAGACTCCTTCACTAATACATCAAGTACTTCGATACTACTACTAGCTAGACCACTAGTAGGC
>POCB01000249.1 GCA_002899805.1 Fervidicoccus sp. | reverse complement strand
ATTGAATCCCCCTTCGTTTCAAATATAACCCCTTATTTTAAAATCGTTGTCCCTCTTAATGTATCCAAAATATTTTTTGAGGTAGATTCATCATACGCTTTATTCTCTTCGTGGAAATAATTATTATAAAAAATATCTATCCCCTCTCTGATAAGGAGGTCTTCCTCTCCATTCCAAAGATTAAAAACCGAGCATTATAAGAAGCAAAGCTTTTTTCCATACTCGCTGAAAACATTTAAGGACCCATAGGATATTGGGAAAAGCTTACCGAAACTGTTTTTTGATTTATGGAAATATGAGCTCTGATATCATAGCTTTTTCAGATCGGACCATAGGGAGGTCTGATTGAGAAAAACTATGATAAAAGGTTTTCTTCCGGCTATGAACCTGAAAATTCAATGAGAGATTGTGAGCTGAAATTGTCCAGAGATGGGGGGCCAAATGATATGAGGCCACGATGAGATGAGCCTCCACGGCAATGAAGCCAGGCTAAAATGGCTTAGTATAAAATGATATCATGCTCAATGAAAACCGAACACATTATGGATAGAGTAGGAGTTCTGCTCCTCTCTCATCATATAGTGAACATTCCTTCTTTTTGCCCAAAATCATTCTTTTGATTATATTTTGCCTTTTCTTCATAATTGTACCTAGAAAGATTGAGCCTGCTACAATATACAAGACAGCTAAAGGAATATTGAAGTAAGCTAAAATGAAAAGCCCAAAAGGTATCGAGAACGAGATGAATGTAATATTCCTGGAATAATTCTTAACGAGTGGGCTCTTCTCCACTTCATCTTTTATCTTTTTACACTCCCTCGCGATCTCCCTGAGCTCAACTGGTGGAGGAGTAATGACTGCTAATATCATCGTAGTTACTAATCTTGCTGCTCCTCCAAGCAGTTTTGATGCATCTTTTTTCTTCTTCATTTCTTCAATCATATTTTTTTCAATATAGCTAAGTGATAACCTGAAAGACTCAAAGCTTTCCTTTATGGCATCATCGGGTATTTTTTCTTCTGAAATTTCTTTCTTGTCTCTTTTATCTATGGGGATTATACGTAAACCCTTTGAAATGAGTTCCAGGGCAAAGTGGATCGCTATTCCTAGAACGCTCAATGCTTCTTCTTTTTTCCCATTGAGATAGAGTTTCCTCGCTTCAAATGTAGATCTTACCACCCAATCGGGATTATAAAAGCGACGATATGAGGTCAATTTTTCTACTAACTTCAAGTCTTCTGGGGAAACTACAGCTCTTGAAAGGATAGAAAGTTCGCTATCCGAGACTCCTAAGAATCGACAAACTTTTTCTACTACTTTTTTCTTTAACTGTTTATCCACACAATCGCACCCCATTGTTGAAATTCGAAATACTTTCTAAAAAGCCCTCATCCCTTATTCGAGAGCTTTTATCGGAAATAGCAGCGTTTTACTATTATGCTGACTTTTCCTTACTATTGGGGGATGTTCAGCGGCTCAGCATTTTTTCTGGTTTTTCATATATAATTTTGGAGATCAGGACAACGTTTTTATATTCATCATCATGAAGAGGGGTGAAGTTTTCTTTTTTCTAATTCTAATTTCTCTTTGATTGCTTCCACTATGAAATTAGATATTTCTCCTTTTTTCGCTGGAAGGAACGTTCTGAGTTCCCAGTCAAGATCTTCAGGTATCATTACACATAGCTTAACATTCTTTTTTCTATGGCTTTTTTCTTCAGATGAATTTTCGTTCTGGGTGGCCAAGGAAATTCACGCTTTTAAACTTATTTATAATTATATATTTATATCTTACACGTTTTGCGCTTCATCAAAACTTTTCAACAACTTCGTAAACATAGTTTTTGATCTCGGTAATAGAAAGTAGCCAGATCTCTGTTTTTCAAATTCTTCTTTACATTGAAGCCTCCCTTCATTCTAAATCTTTTTAGTTTTCTTTGGCTTCATCCAAATGACAAATTCGGACCTTTTTCCATTAGGAGACGTACCATTATAATAATTGAAAATGATACCGCATTTGGGACATGCGAGCCTTTGAACAGTATAAAATCTGAATTTCCAGGGATTCCTGAGTTGTTTAAATTCCTTCTCATATCCTACGTATCCGCACGATGGGCATTTTATCAAACTTCCGTCACCTATCATTAAAAAACTATCTAAAGTTTTTCTATAAAAACATTACATTGAAAGGTGCGCTACCGCTCCATCGAAGAGAAGAGGTTTCCCAGCTTACAGTGAAAAATCTTTTTGGTTTTCTGAGAGATTTCGAATCCTACTTTTGGGGATATTGCTTGGGTCTTGATAACCACAAGCTTATGGTCCTTAAGTCCAGAGAACATGAATATAGCCCTATTGGACTAAAGCCTCATTGTTCTTCATTTGACCGATAAAGTATTCCAAAAGGGAGGGAGATTGTCTCCCCCCTTGAATGAGAAATAAGTTCGTTCTTCAATCAAGTTAAGTTTAAAGATATAGCTCTTTATTCTGGAAAGGAATTAAAGCTGATATTACGGCATAATAAGTTAGATCTTCTCTACTTACCTTTCCCTTGCTCAAAACTTTGATCACGCCTCCCTTTTCACCGACTTCCTTTGTCTTGAAGTGGGAATCAGCCACCTCTTCTAGCTCTCTATATTTACCAGAGAGTATCCCATCCGAAAATAGTTTGGGAATTGCGAATGAAGGAGAGAAGCCAAACCATCCTTCACCTTTTCTATTAACAACATAAGCTATCTGCACATCGTAGAAAGTTCCGTGAACCTCAAAAAGTCCTGCCTCAACTCCAACTCCAAATTCACATTCATCGCTAGTACTTATCGCAGAAAATGCTCTCTTCTTCGCCCCTGAGATTATCTCTTCTATTCCAAAGGGTTGAGGGGGGAGGTCAGAAGGTGGTTCTACGCCGAGTATCCTCACCTCATCGTAGAATTCCAAAAAGGCATCTTTAATTCCAGCGATTTTGCTCGGATTTTTGGTCCCAGTACAAACCAACATAGGTTCCTCGATCTTTTTTTTTAATGGATATTTTGTCGATATTGATGTGAAAGGTTCATTATTCTTTTTCTAATTTCTAAGCTTTTCTGCTTCTGACGGAATTCATTGGTTTAAATTATCTCTCAGTCTTTAGAGCTGAAAGCAGATCAGAACTATAAACTACCCAGAGTTTTCAACAACATATATATCCCAACAATTACAATGATAGCGCCGTATATTATTCTGAGTTTGTCTCTAGGAACCTTCACAGCTAGGGAGGTTCCCATGTATCCGCCTACTAATCCTCCGAGCAGATACAGCAAAGAAACTGAAAGAATTACATTCCCATAAAACATATACTCAAGTCCAGTAGCCAGGCCGAACGTCCCAACGCTTATAAGAGAAGTTCCTATCGCAAGCCTAATACATACGCCTGAGGAGAATATGAGGGCAGGCACAATGAGAAATCCTCCTCCTATACCGAAATAGCCACTCAGGAATCCGACAGCTAAGCCCGCTATTGCCACCTTTATCGCCTTTTTTGCATTAAAGCCAAAACACTTTTTTCTAGCTTCCTCAAGCGCTGCTAACTCCTCCTGTGTTCCAGCCCCAGATGCTTTTCTGCTAATGGAGATGTAAATTCCTAGTATAATCATCACAATAGAAAAGTAGAGCAATAGACTTGTTCCCGGAGTTATGTGCCCCAAATAGGCGCCTAGAAGAGAACCTACTAATCCTGAACCTGCGAAGACTGTGCCTATTTTGGGAGCAACATTATGTTTCTTTATATGCATAAAAGAATTGGCGTAAGCATTGAGTCCGACCGCAAGTGCTGTAGTACCGAGTGCTATATGAGCAGCGTTAGGCAAAGAACTTAATCCAACAAAATATAGAAGTAAAGGTACAGCAAGGATCGAACCTCCACCTCCAATTAGGCCCAGCGAAAAACCCACGAATACTCCAGAAATCATGCTGAGAAACATTTGGAGAATCGTTATCTCGACATCAGGATATGTGAGCATATTTCTTCATCTTAATTTAATTAAAATTACTGGGAATTAAAAGCTAATATGATCTAAACGGGAAGTTTTCTATTGGTTTATAAGTAATTTTGAAGAAAAGGTAAAACAGATGTGATATAAATATGAAGGACAAACATTTCATCTCGAAGCTGGAGGAAATTGAAAAGACAGAAGAAAAAATCTATGAAGAAAAGACTGGGAAAAGCAGAGAGCTATGGGAAAGAGCGAAAAAAGTTTTTCCTGGAGGAGTTACATACGCAATAAGATTCTTCAAACCTTATCCTGTTTATATATCAAGAGCCAAAGGTACGAGAATCTGGGATGTCGATGGTAATGAATATATTGACTTCTGGGAAGGTCATGGAACTCATCTCCTTGGTCACCTTCCAGATGTCGTGGTTAATGCCGTCAGTGAAGCGATTAAAGAAAGAGGTACCCATCTAGGCTTCGAGAATCCTTATGCAGTAGAGTATGCTGAGTTTCTCATTAAAATGTTACCAAACATTGGGATGATAAGATTTTCAAATAGCGCAACGGAAGCTAATATGTATGCGACAAGACTAGCGAGAACGTATACGAAGAGGAAATATATTGTAAAGATGGAGGGAGGTTGGCACGGAGGGGTCGATTCTCTACACAAGGCTACTTCATCCCCTCCATTCGATAGACCTGAATCAGCAGGAATCCCTGAAGAGTTCTTGAAGTACACCATTGCTGTCCCCTATAACGATGTTGATTCATTGGAAGAAGTGCTAAGAAAAGAAGAGACCGCCGCTGTTCTCATTGAACCAGTACTTGGAGGGGGAGGATGCATAGGTCCTGAAGGCAATTATTTGAAGGAAGTTAGGAAGTTAACAGAAGAATATGGAGCTTTACTCATTTTCGATGAGACAATAACTGGTTTCCGGCTAATGCCAGGAGGAGCACAGGAATTCTTTGGAGTGAAGAGTGATCTCACTGTATATGGAAAAGCCATAGGTGGAGGAGTACCGGGGGCTGGAGCAATAGGAGGAAAAAGCGAAATTATGGAAATGATGGATCACCTCAAGTATCCAGAACGAGAAAAAAGGTCATTTCATGGAGGCACGTTCGTGGGAAATCCCATTGTAATGTCTGCTGGTAAAGCTCTTGTAGAATATCTCTATCAACACAGAGAACTGTACGAAAAAGCGAATTCGATGTGGGAGGAGCTTAGAAGAAGAGCAGAAAAGTTGTGTAATGCTTATGAAGTAGATTGCTATGCGACGGGCGCAGGAACAATGACGGGGATCCACTTTACTACTCGGAGACCAAAGAATTCAAGAGAGGTATATGAATTGAAGTGGAGCGGAGGGAAAGCAGAAAGAACCTTCAACTTAATTTCAAGGAATAGGGGGATCCTCTTTCTCGGAGAAAATGAAGCTCACCTTTTGCCAGCGCTTGTTCATGAAAAAGATGAACTGAATCTGCTGCTCAACTCTTTGGAGCTGATGTTAACAAAAATTAGAAGCTGACCTACCCTCGCTCGAGAAGGCTATAACTCTTTTAAAAAGCGAGATTTACTAAAAATATCCATAATTGTAATTATAATAAAAAATAAAATTTTTATATTTCTATTGACCATATTATTATGATGGAAATTTTGAGCTCAAAAAATTGCTCTTCCTGCCTTTTCTTTTCTCCTCACATTTACTATCGTAACATGGGATTTTGCGCGAAGAAAAGAGAATTAGTTGTGAACTTAGATAAAGGAAGATCGTGCCCTTATTATGAAGAGGAAGAGTATGAAAACGCCTTATCTGCATTGAGAGAAAAAGGTTGGGTTTATTGCCTCAGCTGTGGGGAAACTATAACTGAAGAAAATGAGCTTTTCCAACACATGAAATTAAAGGGACATGCTATAGCAGGGAATATCTTTATAGATGATTCTATCTTGGAAGAATCTTACAGCGCTGATTAGGTGATCTCGATTGAAAGAGATAAATGTTGTTATTGGTGGTCCTCAGGGATCTGGTATTGAAACCTCCATGTCTATATTGAGCAAGATTTCAGCTGGAAAAGGTTACTGGATTCTCGCTGAAAGGGAGTACTACTCGAACATTGTAGGAAGGCACAGCTATATAATCGCCAGAATTTCCTCTGAAAGGCAGCCCAGATCTCTGACTCTTCCCGTTCAAATACTGGCAGCAGTCGATGCCGAAACTATATTTACGCACTACAATGACATCGAAAACGGCGTAGTTATATATAATAAAATAGATGAAAAAGTGAGACTCGACAAAATACCTAGCATGGAGGATTTGTTGAAACTGCGGATCATGAATGAACTGAAAGGCTTGGGCATAGATCCATCTGTTTCTGGTCTCATGGAATTCATGAAGAGGGAGAGGGGAGTTGAACCCCTGCCAATCGACTTCGCTCAAATATTGGGAAAACTTTCAGAGAGCTACAGATTAGATCCTAGGCAGCTCTCAAGATATGTTAGCACGATTGTTGTATCGGCAATAACTACACTCCTTGGATTAGACGAGGGATCGATGAAAATCGCCTTGTCATCCCATTTCAGGGATAGGGAGGAGATCGTAGAGCAGAACTTCGCTGTCTTCAGAGAAGTTTCTAAACTACTCTCGGAAAAGAGGGGTATTCTCAAGCTAGAAGAACCAAAGAATACCTCTAAAAAAATGCTGGTTTTAACTGGGAACGAAGCTGTGGCTATAGGAAAAATTATAGGGGGGCTGAGATATCAGAGCTATTATCCCATCACTCCTGCTGCTGATGAAAGCGAGATATTGGAGAAATTCGGATTGCAGGAAGTACAAGGTAAAATATTTGGCCCAATACTAGTCATGCAGACTGAAGATGAAATCTCGGCAATAGCATCAGCAATTGGAGCTTCACTTAGTGGGGCTAGGAGCTCTACAGCTACAAGCGGCCCAGGCTTCGATCTCATGGTTGAAGCAATTTCATGGGCAGGAATGAATGAAGTCCCAGTTGTAATTACCTTTTATCAGAGAGGGGGCCCGAGCACAGGGCTACCAACGAGAGGGGGACAGAGCGATCTCATGGCAGCTATATTTTCAGGGCACGGTGAATTCGCAAGGGTAGTATTAGCTTCCGGAGACCATGAAGAAGCTATGTACGATGCAGCAGATGCTTTCAATATAGCCGAGAGGTTCCAGGTGCCTGTTATTCATTTGCTGGATAAATTCCTTGCTAACACCACAGCTTCTATTCCCATACCGAAGTTAGATGAATTCAAAGTTGATAGGGGAATCAGATACAAAGGCACAGGAGATTATAAGCGATTCGACCTTTCTTCCCAGATATCTCCTAGGGCTTTCATCGGAGAGAGAGGGGCCTTTATATGGTACACCGGCGATGAGCACGATGAACGAGGACATATCTCAGAAGAAACCGAGAACAGGATAAGAATGTATAACAAAAGGATGGAGAAGATTAAACTAATAGAGGAGGAAGTTCCTTCATGGAGAAAACTGAATTTAACTGGTTCCACCTCTCCGGATTTCATCATAATCGGTTGGGGTTCGGTGAAAGGTGTAGCACTGGAGGCGCTAGAGAAAATCGAAGCGAGGACTGGCTTTAAAGGAACATACGCTAATTTGAGGATGTTATGGCCCTTTCCCAGAAAAGAATTGAAAGAGATAACCTCTAAGCTTGCCCCAGAGAAAATAATAGTAGCTGAACATAGTTATGGGGCAAATATAGCATCATTGATGGCGACGGATATAAAAGTAGATGAGGTAGCAAGCATTGTGAAGTACACCGGAAGGCCAATGATGCTCAAAGAATTCGTGGAAGCTCTTGAGCTAATACTAAGTGGAAAAACTTCAAGGGTGGTGCTCAAGGATGGAGCCTAAGATTAACTACAGAACTGACCTTTGGATAGACTGGTGTCCTGGATGCGGGAATTACGGCATTCTGGCAGCAGTACTGAAGGCTTTGGAAGAGTTGAAGTTAGAACCACACAAAACAGCTATTGTTTCCGGTATCGGATGCTCTGGAAAAATAGCTCATTACATTAAAGCCAACGGAGTGCATACGCTCCACGGAAGAGCTATACCATTCGCAATGGGACTGAAGTTAGCAAATCCTGAACTAAATGTAATAGTTCATGGAGGAGATGGAGACCTTCTAGGTATAGGAGCAGGACATTTTGTTGCGATGGGCAGAAGAAACCTGGATATTGTTGTCATAATGCACAACAATGGAGTATATGGGCTGACCAAGGGGCAAGCTTCTCCAACTCTCCCCCTTTACACCAAGACTAAAAAATTGTCGCATCCGAATTTACAAGGTCAAATAAATCCTATAATGCTTGCTCTAGCAGCAGGGTATACTTTTGTTGCTCGAGGATATGCTTTTGATGGAAACCATTTGAAGGAGATCATAAAGGCCGCAATCCAACACAAAGGCTCCGCTTTCATCGATGTTCTTCAACCTTGTGTCACATTCAACGATATATATACTGCAGAGTTCTACAAAAAAGTTATATATAAATTAGAAACTGAAACTGGGTGGAATCCGAACGTTGAGGATCCGAAGGAAGCAGATGTTAAGTTGCTAGCAGCTCTAGAAAGAGCCATGGTATCAGATGGAAGAATACCTATAGGAGTATTTTACTCAAATCCATATGCGTCAACGTTCGAAGAGAGAATATCACAGAGTCTAGGAAGGGTTTACCCTAACTTACATCCATCCAATTCCAAGATAGAAGAAGAGGGGAAGAATTTATTCGACGAAAAGACATTTGAAGAGATGTTCAAGGATTTCATCGTAGAAAGAATTGGCTAACTTTTAATTCTTATACAATATAGAATTTTTCTATATAGATATAATTCTGATGGAATTTAGTATTACCGTTATGTCGCTTAGAATCATGGCTAACGCAGAAAGTTCCGGTTTTAATACGAATCCAAAAGCTGGGAAAAGCGCTCCACCAGCTATCGGTATCAATATGAAGTTATAGGAAAAAGCCCAAGCGAGGTTCTGCTTTGCCCCCTTCATCACCCTCTCGCTCATATCATAAAAGCGTACGAGCCCTTTTAGACCTTCGGACGTTAGAACTACGTCTCCTGCTTCCTTAGCTATATCTGTTGCCCTTCCTACAGCTATACCGAGAAAAGCGGAGCCGAGAGCAATCGCATCGTTTACCCCATCTACTAGGAAGACAACCTTTTCACCTTTTTCTTGAAGTTCCTTTATAA
>POCB01000214.1 GCA_002899805.1 Fervidicoccus sp. | reverse complement strand
TTGATAGGACGGGGGTGTAAGCCCCAAGGGACTCGTTCCCGAGGGGTGAGCCTGCCGTTACTAAAAGCCCGACGCCGCTTAGCTTACCCTGGGAGCAAGTAGGACCGATAATAGAAGGACTAGGTCCTGCGAGGCTCGCCCAAGGTATAGTTTGGAAGCTCCTGTACATGGCTTCTCTTCTGTATATACAATCTATTAAAATCTAGAATGGACCACGTACCTCTAGGGGTACGATTTGATTCCAAGCTCGAAGGAGTTAATTCACTCAGTCCATCCAACTCCTCTGGTTGAGATCAAGAAGGCTGCTGTAGCTGGATGCCCACTGTATGCAAAGCTAGAGTACTTCAACCCATATTCTCAAAGTATAAAGGATAGAGCTGCCAAAGTTCTTCTCGATGCTGCACTATCCAGGAGACCCAACAGAATATATGAAGCTAGCTCAGGGAACTTCGCAATAGCCCTGACCCTTCTATCGAACGCCCATGGCATCCCGGTGAGAATATATCTCCCTAAGGGTACACCGAAGTCAACCTTTAGCATCTTGAAGATATTGGGAGCGGAAGTCGTTTCAACAGATTTCGAGAGCATAACGCCGGAAATGGTGGAGATGGTGAAGAGAGACGCCGAGAGGGATGGGGCTCTTAACCTGAACCAATTCGAGAACGATCTCAACCCTCTTGCCCATTATAACGGTACTGGAAAAGAGATAGTAGAGCAGCTCAAGAAGGAGAGGATCAGGCCCACACACTTGGTCATTGGAATTGGAACCAGTGGAACTCTGTGGGGGGTCACAAGGAGGATGAGAGAGGTGGAAGAATGGAAGGGAATTAAGATAATAGGTGTTCAACCGGCTCGAGGTACGAAGATACCGGGAATCAAGAGAATAGAGAGCAAACCCAAGTGGTTGAGCCTCGTGGAACCGGATGCTATCGTGGATGTGAGCGATAAAGAGGCGGCAATTGGAGCTGCTGAAATAGCGCGGAAGGAGGGGCTTCCTATAGGGCTTTCTTCGGGAGCTGCTTACATGGCTTACAGGAAAATAGCCGAAGTAGAAAGAGGGATTTATGTGACCATATTCCCTGATTCTATCTATAAATATGTCGAGAAGATGGAGGAGCTGCTTGGAGGCAGCTTGCTGTGATACCTGCGGATAAACTGATCAATAGGACTGCTCTGGCAAAGAGGGAAGAGCTTCTCCCTCATGAGAAGACAGATGAGCTCACAGTTGAGATTGTAGCTAAGATGATGCTGAAGGAAAGGGTGGTCAGAGTTCCAGTGCTCGTCGAATACAAATATGGTGTGATTCTCGATGGGCACCATAGAGTTGAAGCTCTGAAAAGATTTGGAATTGAGCTCGTGCCAGTATATATAGTGGATTACAACCCGGAAGATATCGCTGTATTCTCCAGGAGGAAAGATCTGGTTGTATCTAAAGATGAGGTTATCAGGAGGGCCACAGCTAAAGACCTATTCCCTCACAAAAGCACCAGGCATGTCTTGAGAGGTGGGGGAATCCCATGCTCAATAATATATCTTGAAGAGCACAATGAAGGAAAAGCTCCGTTGCCACTCGTCAGCTTTCGAAAGAGAGCTTCCTGATGGGTAGTATGAAGCTCTGAAAGACTTCATCGCCGGGATTCAGCCTAATATAGCCCATTGGGGGGCTCCAATCGGGATAAACCCTCCTTATTTCTCTGAGGGAAAGGAAAACTTTATACAACCTTGGGTTCATGATTTCAATCGCTACTGAGCTCCTGGAGCCCTTTATGAACATCCAGGATTCAGGAGTTATCCCGCCGGGATTCTTCCTCTTCACATATCTCCAGATCTCTTGTGGAGTTCCTATCCTCAGCCTTCCGATGGTGAATTCACCCCTTATTTCCTTGATCCTTCCGCTGACATATACTACTGCTATACCTCCTTCTTCCAGCCCAGCACCTCTTCCTCTTCTCAGCTCAAATTTCTTCTTTCCTTCGAATATAGCTTGGGCATATTCAGGTCGAATGGAAAAGAGGTAAAACGTTGTCAAACTACACACGCTCCTGGAACTCTTTTCCAGCCTTTTCAATACTTAACATTTAATTTATACAAGAGATTTATTTAAAAGTGGAGCAATTACAAGAGGATGTCCTGCTTTGAAGAAGAGAATCATCATAACAAATGATGATGGCGTATATAGCCCCGGACTCAAGATATTACATGATTCAGTCTCAGACCTTGGAGAAGTGCATGTAATAGCTCCTGAGACACCAAAGAGCAGCACGGGACTCGGACTCACTCTTCACAAGCCTTTGAGGGTGATGAGGGTAAAGCTTTGGAACGAGAAATCCATCATCGCTGTAAGCGGAACTCCAAGCGATATAATACACATTTCGGTGCACATACTCAATGGTAAGCCAGACCTCGTGCTTTCTGGGATAAATGTCGGGGATAATACGAGCCTCCAGGTAATACTTTCATCGGGAACTGTTGGTGCGGCGATGCAGGCATCTCTGCTTGGAATACCGAGCGCAGCATTCAGCGCAGACGTCAAGTCTCCTGAAGAGTTCATGAGGAGGAACTACAGGAGGGCTCTGGAAATTGTAACGAGGACAATAGCTGAACATCTACTCGAGAAAGGTATGCCAAAGGGCTTCGATCTCATATCCGTGAACTTTCCTTCAGTCATAGGAAAGAAGACGAAGGTCAAAATAGCAAAGCCGGCGAGGATAAGATTCGCACAATACACTGAGAGGAGGATAGATCCTCAGGGGAGGCCATACTTCTGGATATACGGCGAACCGACTTCACCGGAAGAGGGAACGGATGCCTATATAGTACTGGTCGAGAAGAATATAGCATTGACTCCCATATCTTTGAATCTGAGCAGCTGCTCGGGATCCGAGGATGATGCTGAACCTTTAAGAGAGAGGGCCGAGGAGAATCTCAGGGAAAAGATGTTATGAGAAGAAAATGATATTTACTCTGAATTACAAGGGAGAAGGGAGGTATCAGAAATGAGCATAGTTTACACCTCTCTTGGAGATGTCAAAGTAGGGTCTTACATCGTCATAGATGGTGAACCCTGCAGGGTCGTGGAAGTGACGAAGGCAAAGACAGGAAAGCACGGAAGTGCGAAGGCTCATGTGGTCGCGATAGGCCTCTTCAGCGGAAGCAAGAAAACGATAACTGCACCCGTAGACCAGAGGGTCGAGCAGCCGATAATCGAGAAAAGGGTGGCCCAGGTGATTTCCGATCTGGGAAAATCGTATCAGCTCATGGATCTCGAAACATACGATACGTTTGAAGTTCCTAAGCCGGAAGACCCGGAGCTCACCAGCAAGATAGCTCCCGGAAAGGATGTCGAGTACTGGGAAGTAATGGGGAGAAGAATAATCGTAAGGACAAGAGGCTAGGATGGGGACGGAGTAGCCATTGAGCACAATATTTTCAGGGCTGAAGGATGCCCTAAAGAGGTATTTTTCGAGTACTTCTCCTTATGAGCAGAGTGTGGAGGAGTTCATAAAGGAGCTGCAGAGATCCCTAATAAGATCGGACGTAAACGTAAAGCTTGTTTTAGAACTATCCTCGAGAATAAAGAAGAGAGCGTTGGAAGAAAAGCCTCCACAGGGGGTATCGAGAAGAGATTGGTTCGTGAAAATCGTATATGAGGAGCTCGTTGCATTACTAGGTGGAGAGGAGGAACCGGAGGTCATACCTAAGAAAAGGCCATATGTGATGATGCTCGTGGGCGTTCAGGGAAGCGGAAAGACGACGACGGCTGCAAAGCTAGCAAATTACTACAAGAAGAGAAAAATGAAGGTTGGGTTGGTAGCAGCAGATACATACAGACCCGGAGCGTATGCCCAGCTGAAACAGCTGAGTGAGAAGGTCGGATGCCTCTTCTACGGAGAGGAGGGAGAAAAGGACCCCGTAGGTATAAGCCTGAGAGGGGTAAAGAGTCTGGCAGAGCAGGGCGCCGACATAATAATAATAGATACTGCTGGAAGACACGGATACGGAGGGGAAGCTGAGCTTATAGAGGAGATGAAAGAAATTGAGCATGCCGTGAAACCGGACGAGGTTGTCATGGTCCTCGACGCATCCCTTGGACAAAAGGCATCGGAAATCGCTAAGAGGTTCAATGAGGCTACACCGATAGGAAGCATTATTGTGACCAAGATGGATGGAACGGCGAAGGGAGGAGGCGCGCTCTCAGCTGTAGCAATGACCGGAGCAAAAATCAAGTTCATTGGAACAGGGGAGAGGATAGATGAGATTGAACCATTTAGGCCGAAGAATTTCGTATCCAGGATACTTGGCTTTGGAGATGTGGAGGGGCTCATCGAAAGGCTCAGGTCCCTCGATTTAGAAGAGGAAGACCTTCAGAAGCAGGCCGAAGAGATGTTGCAGAAGGGCTTGAACATGAAGTTACTATACAAACAAATGAGACAGTTAAGGAAGATGGGTCCTCTGAGCAAGGTTTTGAAGATGGTGCCAGGGCTGAGCATGACATTGCCGGATGACAAGGAATTGGAGAAAATAGGAGAGGACAAGTTCGATAGATGGTTGTCCATAATAAATAGTATGACATACGAAGAGCTTGAAAAGCCAGAGCTGATAGAGAAGGAGAAGAGCAGAATGAGGAGGATTGCGATAGGATCTGGGACCAGTACAGAAGATGTGAAGGAACTGCTGGTATATTATGAAGGAACAAAGAGAATGTTGAAACAGATTAAGAGGAGGAAATCTGTGCTGAAGAAGCTGGAGAAGGGTGGAGAGCTTTTCTGAAATGGGGTGGAATTTTTGGATGTTGTTCTAGAATCTTCCATGAACTTGATGAAGAAGTTTCCACTCTGCGATTCGTGCCTTGGTAGAATGTTCTCAACCCTTCTGCGAGGTTTCTCAAACGAAGATAGAGGAAGGGCGCTGAAGAGAGCTGCTGTAATGGAGCTTCTGGCAAGGATCAAAGGGGGTGAAATTGAGGCTGTGAGCGAGCTGAAAAGCATTGCCCCTTCTCTTGGAGGAGATTTCGATAGGACTTTCGAAGAAGTGGGGTTGGAACACAAGCCTTCTCAGTGCTATATTTGCGGGGGAAAGATTGGAGAATGGATTTCTCTCTATACTCAAGCTGTGAATAGGCTGAAGGAAGTTGGAGCTGAATCATTCATCGTTGGGGTGAAGGTTCCCAAAGAGGTGGAAGATAGAGAAGAAGAAGTGATAAAGGCATTTTCAATGTTGAGCGCTGAATCAATAAAGGCAGAGCTGAAGAGGGAGATTGGGAAGAGGATTTCCGCCTCCCTCGGGATCCCAGCAGATTTCAAGAACCCTGGAGCAGTTGTGTTGGTGGACATAGAATCTGGTGAAGTCAGAGTTTCTGTCAACCCGATTTTCATAAAAGGGAGGTACCTGAAAGTTGGTAGGAATATAAGCCAGATAAGATGGTTCGATGAACCTGAAGGCGGGGACTCACTTTCTGTCGAGAAAATGATCTCGTCATCCCTTTCAAAGGTCTATGAGGGTTCTGAAATTGTCCTTCATGCATCTGGAAGAGAGGATGTTGATGTGAGGATGTTGGGTTCTGGGAGACCCTTCATAATTGAAATCAAGAACCCTAGAAGGAGAAGGGCGAATCTGAAACTCATTTCAGATCTTCTCAACAGATCTTCTCCCTATGGAAAATTCTCTATCGAAGGTACGGCTTCTAGGGGGGATGTCAGAGTACTCAAGTTGATGGATTCTTCGAAGCTTAAGGCTTATAGAGTCGTCGCAGTCTCAGAGGAACCTCTCTCAGAGAGCGATAGGAACGCTATTGAGGAGAAGCTCAAAGGAGCAGTAGTGAAGCAGAGGACACCTCTCAGAGTTCTGAGGAGGAGAGCAGATATCGTGAGGAGCAAGAGGATTTATGACATAAAGCTAAAGCTAGTCGGAACCAGAACGCTTGTAGGGATCCTCGTGGCAGATGGGGGGCTCTACGTTAAGGAGCTCGTTTCGGGAGATGAGGGAAGAACTGTTCCGAGCTTTTCCAGTCTAGTAGGAAAGAAGCTGCTTTGCGCCGAGCTCGACGTAGTCAAGGTTTTCATTTAGACTGGCAACTTTCTATCCTTCTCAGGGCCCTTCGGAGCACATGTGCTACTATTTTGATCTCTCTTTCAGATGGTGCTGCTCTGAATGCTATCTGCCTGAAGGCCCTCTCTGCCCTTTCTCTCTTGTGGGGGTCTTTCAGGACGTGTGAGGAGATCCCTGAGAATGCGGAAACTGCCCCTTCGATCTGGCTTCTGCCGGCAGCTTCTATCCCTAGTTTCTCAGATCTGGATCTGGAGAGAAGTTCGTAGAGGTAGATAGCAACTGAGTTTGCCAAGTTCAAGGCTGGGTACTCCTCTGAAGTGGGAATTGTGGAAGAGAAATCGCACTTAGAAAGCTCCTCTCTAGTGAGTCCTGTGCTCTCTCTGCCGAATACTAGGCAGACTTTTCTGTACTTAGAAACAAGCTCAGGTAATTTTGTAGACGGTACGTTGTTCCTGAGCACATCTTCCTCTCTGGCTTTGGCAGTCGTGCATATCCTCACATCGCATTCTGATAGGGCTTCGTCGAGAGATGAGACCCTAACAATGGAGCTATAGAGATAGCTAGCTCTCACGGCATATTTGAGGATTTCCTCTTCGTTATATGTTCTAGAAGATACCAGGAATATTTCTTTAGCTCCAAAGTTAGCTGAGAGCCGGAGGATCATTCCCAAGTTTATAGAGCCCTCGGTATCGACAAGTACAATCCTCAAGCTATCCAATCTTTTTCCCCTCTATTAGATAGAGCTTTTCAAAGAAAAAGCTCCTCTCTTTCACGATAAATGGGCGAATGGAGAGAGACCTCATCATTTCAAGCGTGAAGTTTAATCCTGTTATAGAAGAATGAATGAGAAGGATTGTGTAGTTTCCTCGGATTCTTTCCGAAATGCTTTTCAGAATCCTAGCGGTTACCTCAACTCCACTCTTTCCACCATAGAGGGCAGAATCGAGCAGGGGATCCCCGGTAGTTTCCTCTTGAGGTAGATATGGGGGGTTGATTATTATTAGATCGAAATATGAGCCTTTTCTCATTGCCAAAGCTGCATCCCCCCTGAGCACATCGATCTTCGCAACATCTAGGTCTCCTAGTGCTCTCTCTGCATTGTAGAGAGTGTACTCACAGGCCAATTGAGAGATATCGATAGAGACAGCCCTCGAAGCACCGAGAGCGATAGCGTGTATTGAAATTATCCCGCTACCGGAGCCTATTTCGAGAACTCTGGCTCCTTTCAATATTTCGGGATTCTCATCGAAAAATTCTAAGATAAGGTAAGTATCATCGCTAGGATCGTAGACCGATGGATGGATGCAGAGAATGTAGCCCCATCTCATCTTCTCTTCGCTTCCTTCAGGACAGTTCTTGCGAACTCCTCTAGCTGCCATCCCGATATCTCCCTCACTCTGAGCCTCTCTATGTCTTTCAGTATCTCTATATCAGCTGTGCTGGGGAAAAATGGGAAAAGATGCGATAAGCAGGATTCAATTACCTTTCCAGCAATCTTGTTCCTTTGTGAGAACAGGCAGGCGCTGAGCTTCTCAACGATCCCATGAACCTCTGGATCGTACTCCTTTATCCTTTTGAGTCTGATGACTGTAACGCTGACTTTAGGCCTCGGAAAAAAGCAACTAGAGCTGTAAGTACCCAGGAGCTTCTTCTCGAATAAGATCGACGATATGACAGAAATTCTCCCATAATCGACGCTTCCGGGAGATGCTGATATTCTCATTGCAACTTCGGTCTGAACACCGAGAACAGCTTCTTTAACTCGATTGTTCCTGGCTATCCCCAGAAATATGGGGATTGAAAGATTGAATGGAGTGCTCGAAATCACCACAGATGTGGAAGATTTCTTCAGAAGGGAAACTCCGTCTCCTAGCAGCAGCGCGGTATTCTCCGATTTAATTATATTGGACGCAGCCTCAAACAGTCTGGGATCTTTCTCGACAGATACCAATAATCCATTAGTTGCCTTAGCGAGAAAGGCTGTAAGAGTCCCAGTTCCTGTACCTATCTCGAGCAACCATCCCTTGGTGCCGGAAATTGCGTTGCTGAACTCTTCCAAATACTCCCTGCATATAGCAAAATTCTGTCCAAGCTTCCTCGAAGCTCTTATTCCAGCCTCTGCCAGAATTCGCTTGGTTATTTCCCTCAACTGCGAACTCGTTGATTTGATGATGACATCCTCGGTCAATTGAGGAAAGTTGCTATCCATTTCCGATCAGACTGAATATATTGCATCCAAGAGCCTCAGGTATATAGCATCTTTCTCATAGATCTTTGGTTTTATGAAGAGATAGTACCTTTCTCCCCCCTCCATCTCCTTGATTATCCTGCTAGCAATTATGCTCTCAACACCATGAAGTTTCACTCCTCTTAGGGATAACCTTTCTTCGAGTTCTTTCAGAGACTTGAAAGGTGCCTTCTTCCTCTCTTCAAGAATTATATTGAGGGTTCGCTTCCCTATTCCGGGCAACAGCTCGAGAGAATGCATTCTGAGGGTTATGGGACCAGAGATGTTGAAGATCTTCACGAATATCTGCTCGTTTTCCTTTATTATGTTAGCGAGAACTGCTGGAAGGTTTGATTTTGAAACAGAAGTGAGATCTGTGTACTCGATTGGTCCGGTAATGGATTTGATGGGACCTCTGCCTATGTAATCTGGACCAATGTATATCTTCTCCCCAACATCGAACTGCTCCCCTTCTGGAACAACGAGCTCGACGAGTGTGAAGTATCTAGTTCCAACTGCTTGGGCGAGGGGGGTTCTTCTGTGCTCTACATGTCTGTCAAAGGGATTTCCCTGAGGAAGATAGTCCAAGATCGCAGCGGTATCGTCGGGGATCTCCCTCCTCCTTCCTGGATGGCGGAATGGTCTGTCCTCTCCTGGTTCCCTATACATTTTGACTGTTCACCATCTCTCTATTTTAATTCCGTCTTGAAACATTCTTCCGATTTTTGTGTCAATTTGGTGATGATGCATCAAAAATATATGTTCATGTGTTGCTTTTATCTCTATGCTTGAGAATCTCGTATCATTTCCATTTTAACGAGTAATATATAGAACATGGTTGATGCTCTTCTGGAGAGGATGGCAACAAATTCACTTACTCTGACATTTGGATAGGATTTCTGCTATTTTCTTAGTACTCTCGAGAGGCAACGTCTGGCTTTCCGAAGGTAGAAGAGCTCTTATCTCTGCCTCCTCTGTAGGTAATGTATTCAACAGCATTATGGCAGTCTCCCTGCTTATCCCAATTTCCATCAGCTCTTTCAAGACCTCTCTAGATTTTTCATAATCGCATTTTGTTGCTACCT